>NZ_BAAILN010000093.1:19651-37714 GCF_054589155.1 Burkholderia sp. 3C | reverse complement strand
TCGGGACCGTTGCGCGCGCAACGGTCAATGAATGGGCGGGCAGGGCGCGTCCGCTCAGTGCGAGAACACCGCTACCGCGCCCTGCAAGCGCACCGCCTGCTCGTCGAGCGCGTGCGACGCGGCCGCCGCTTCCTCCACCAGCGCGGCGTTCTGCTGCGTGACCTGATCCATCTGCGCGATCGCCTGGCTGACCTGTTCCAGGCCGCGGCTCTGTTCGCTCGACGCCTGCGAGATCGCTTCCACCACGTCCTTCGCCACCGCGATATCCGCTTGCAACTGCGTGATGGTCGCGCCCATGTCCTGCGCGCGCGTCGCGCCGCCGCCGATCGAGGCCGTCGAGCGCTCGATCAGTTCCTTGATTTCCTTGGCCGCCGTGGACGAGCGCTGCGCCAGCGAGCGCACTTCCGAGGCCACCACCGCGAAGCCGCGGCCCTCGGCGCCGGCACGGGCCGCTTCCACGGCCGCGTTCAGCGCGAGAATGTTGGTTTGGAACGCGATGCCCTCGATGATCGACGTGATCGAGGCGATTTTCTCCGCGCTGCCCGACGCTTCGTTCATCGTCGCGATCATCTGCTTCGACATCGCGCTGCCCGCATTGGCCGAGGCCATCGCGCGCTCGATCACGCTGCACGCGTGTCGAGCGCTTTCGGCGTTCTGGCGTACCGCTTCGTTCAGTTCGTGAGTGGTGGCCGAGGTTTCCTCCAGGGCCGCCGCCTGCTGCTCGGTGCGCGACGACAGATCCGTATTGCCCGCCGCGATCTGCGCCGCGCCCACCTTGACCGCTTCCACGCCGCTCGTCACCGAGCCGACGATGGTTTGCAGCGAGGCCTGCATCGCGTGCATCGCCGCCAGCAGCCGGCCGGTTTCGTCGGTGCGGTGGCGTTCGATCCGGCTGTCGAGACGGCCGGCCGCGATGGCCTGCGCCGTCTCCACCGCACGCGCGAGCGGATCGCGGATTGCCGTCACGAGCCAGCGGCCCGCGAACGCGGCGCACACCACCGCGAGCGCCGCGGCCAGCAGCACGCTGAGGTTGATCGTGTGGCGCAGCGAGGCCAGCGCGTCGGTGCGCATCGCGATGCGCTGGCGTTCGGCCTTGTCGAGCGCATCGACCGCCGCGATCATCGCGTCCGTGCCCAGATAGCTGCCGAAGCCTTCCGTCAGCGCGCTCAACTGCGCGAGCGTGGCGCTGCCGTCGTTGACGTGCGAGCGCATTTCGATCATCGGATTTACCACCTTGGCGGCCCAGGCGTCGTATTGCGCCTGCGCCCGGTCCGCCAGGCCATTCAATTCGGTGTCCTGCGGATCGAGCGCCTTGATCGCCGCCATGTGCTGCGCGAAATCGCCGATGTGGTCGATCTTCCACTTGATGTGGCCCGGCTGGCCGTCGAGGTTGTAGGCCAGCAGCGACCAGATGATGTTCAGGTAATCGGCCGTGGCGTCCTTGATGACCAACTGCGCTTGCGCCGAGACGGCGTTCTGTTTCTGCTTGTGGTCGATCGCCGCGATGCCGTAGCAACACACGGCCGAACTGACGAGGAAGACCGCGATGACGGCGCAAAACGCCGTGGACAATTTCTTGCCGATCGAAAGATTCTGCATGTGAATGAAAAGAGTGGCGACAACGGAACGCGCCATGCGCCGCAGCGGGCCGGGCGATTAAGATGGCATACGGTATACCAGACGAAAGAGACCGACAAGCGCACGAGATATATGGAATACCACTATGAAGAAACCGGCCGAATTGCCGACTAGGCGGGGCGGCTTGTCGCGCGTTTGTGCCCGGATGGGCTGGCTTCGCGTGTGGAAATAATCGGGCCGGGCAGGGCCGGCCGGGACTTGCGGATTATTTCGGAGGATTGAATTGACGGCTTTCGCGGCGATGACGCATCGGTCGAATGACCGGGCATGGGCGGATTTCGCGGCGCGAATCCCGATGCCCGGGCGGGCGTGTCGGGGCTGTCAGTCGGGCCGTTCGAAATCGCGGGCGATCCAGCGCGTGGCGCTGGCCTTGTCGAGACGGAAGCCGGCGTTGACGGTGAGTTCCGCGAGCGCGTCGCCGGCGTCGTCGAATGCTTTGAGGACGGCGTAGGGTTCGTCTTCGTCTGGGACGATGTCGAGCGTGACGGAGATGCTGCCGGTATCGGTGTGCACCGTCACCTGCTTGTGCAGTGTCGCGGCGCGCTGCTGCTCGTGGCGGCGCAGCACTTCCGAGGCCGTCTTGACCAGCGTGCGGAACGCGTTCGCGTCGAGCGGCTTCGGGTTCTTCTTGTCGCGGCCCATGGTCCAGGGGCCGACCAGCGCCGGCTCGGCCTCGCCGTCCTTGATCATCTCGACCGCCCAGCCATCGTCATCCTCGTTCTTGATCACGCGGGCCGTCCAGCCGGTGTCGCGCCAGAGGGTGTTTTCGTGGATCACGGGGAGATCGTCGTCGGTGGGGGTATCGGTGCCGGTGCTCATCGGGTGGTGGGGTTGGGAGGTGCGGGGGTGGGATTGTAAACGGTTTGGCGGGTGGGATCGGGGTGGCTGGCCGTTTGGTCGGGTTGGGGGCGGCGTGAACCCTTTTTTTAGGCGGGATGGCGGGGGCTTTGAAATCAAGGGGTTATGGATGGGGTGGGAATTTGGGGTAACTTCGCTGGCGGCTGGGGATTGGTCGTGGAATCAGGGGGGGGGGATTTGGGTGATAGTTCGCTGCCGCGTAGGCAGCTCAGAAATGGACAACGACGAGCCGTTCGCGGACGGTCATGTTCGCTGCCGCGTAGGCAGCTCAGAAAGTGGAACACGAGCGCGATATCGGCCATCACTTGTTCGCTGTCGTGTAGGCAGCTCAGAAACGTCTCCTCGATCCGCATTGATCTTTCCTCTGTTTGCTGCTGCGTAGGCAGCTCAGAAAGCCCCATCAGCCGCAACAGCCTGAGCGACTGGGTTTGCTGCCGAGCAGGCAGCCTAGAAAGCAGCAGTATCGCCGGCCACGGCTGACGGCGTTCGCTGCCGCATAGGCAGCCCAGAAATACCAGGGCGTAACCTCATTAGCTTGGCGAGGCGCCGGCCAGCCCCACGCTTCAAAAATCCCCCAAACCCCAACCCAAATCAACTCGCCGTTTCAAATCCTCCGCTACGATACCCGCCCATAAATAAAGCAGGTGCGGCATGGATTCCATAAAAGCATCAGATCTAAAAACGATCCTGCATTCGAAACGCGCGAATCTTTATTATCTCGAGCATTGCCGCGTTCTGGTCAACGGCGGTCGCGTCGAATATGTAACCGACGCCGGCAAACGAAGCCTGTATTGGAATATCCCGATCGCCAACACCACGAGCATTTTGCTGGGCACCGGCACCTCGGTTACCCAAGCGGCCATGCGCGAGTTGGCCAAGGCCGGCGTGCTGGTCGGTTTTTGCGGAGGCGGCGGCACGCCGCTGTTCAGCGCCAATGAAGTCGATGTCGACGTCGCTTGGATGAGCCCGCAAAGCGAATATCGCCCGACCGAATATCTCCAGGCCTGGGTGCGTTTCTGGTTCGACGAAGCGCTACGGCTTCAAGCAGCCAAGCATATTCAAACTGCTCGCCTGAATCGAATAAAAAAAATATGGAATTCGCGCGCCATGCGCGAAGCGGGATTCGAAATCGACGCCGATCGTCTTCAAACGCTGATTCGCCAATTCGAAAAACAAATCGATACCTGCACCGATGTCACCGCACTGCTGACGAGCGAGGCACGCCTGACCAAAGCGCTGTTCAAACTCGCTGTCGACGCGGTCGGTTATGGCGAATTCACTCGCGCCAAGCGCGGCACCGGCGCCGATGTCGCGAACCGGTATCTCGATCACGGCAACTATCTGGCCTACGGCCTGGGTGCGACCGCCACCTGGGTGCTCGGGCTGCCGCATGGCCTGGCCGTACTTCACGGCAAGACACGCCGCGGCGGCCTCGTGTTCGATGCCGCCGATCTGATCAAGGACGCGAGCATTCTTCCGCAGGCGTTCGTCTCGGCGATGCGCGGCGACAACGAACAGCAATTCCGCAACCGCTGCATCGACAACCTGACGCGCGACGAATCTCTCGATTTCGTCATCGACACACTGAAATCGATCGCGCTGGACACAGCCTGCTGCTCCGTCAGCGCGAAAGGCGCGCAATGAACGTCCTCTTCGTATCGCAATGCACGAAGCGCGCTCTGACCGAAACGCGTCGCATCCTCGACCAGTTCGCCGAGCGACGCGGCGATCGCACCTGGCAGACGCCGATTACGCAGGCGGGCCTCGACACGGTGCGCAAGCTGCTGCGTCAAAGCGCCCGCAAGAATACCGCCGTGGCATGCCATTGGATTCGCGGGCGCGATCACAGCGAACTGATGTGGGTTGTCGGCGACGCCCGTCAGTTCAACGCGGAAGGTGCGGTGCCTACCGCTTCGACCGGCCGCGACATCCTGCGTGCAGCCGACGAGAGCCATTGGCACCGGCTTCCGTTGATGTCGGCGATGACGGCACTGGCCGCTTTGCTGCACGATCTCGGCAAAGCCACGCGCGCATTTCAGGAAAAGTTGAGTGGATCGGACCAACCGCATGGCAATCACTATCGTCACGAGTGGGTATCGGTGCGGCTGTTTCAGGCCTTCGTCGGCTCGGCGGCGGATGATGCCGATTGGTTGACGCGTCTCGCGGCGTGCTCGGCGCCGTCGACAGATCCGCACGCATTCGAATCCCAATGGCTAGATCACGCGGGCGGACGATTGTTGCGCGACGGCTTGGATCAGGCGGCAGCGCGCAACTTGCCGTTCGCCACGATGCCGCCGCTGGCACAGGCCGTGGCGTGGCTGATCCTGACGCATCATCGATTGCCCTGCATGCCGGTTGCGGCGCGCGGTTCGGGCCAGACGTACGACGATGACGAACAGCACGCACAGTCACGCTGGCATCGGTTCGGCGCGCAGGCATCCGATAGTTCGGGATTCGATCCGGCCAACCTGTTTCGCAATATCGATGCGAACTGGAACGAGCCGCGCGATGCGGTCGATGCCGATGAACTGGCGGCGTGCTGGGCGTTCCCGCACGGCTTGCCGGTGTCGACCGACGCATGGCGAAAGCAGGCGGCGCGCTATGCGAACAAGTTGCTGAACCTGCCGTGCGTCGATCCGGGCGGCAACGTGCTCGACGACGCGTTCGCGATGCACGTTGCCCGGCTGTGCTTGATGTTGGCGGACCATCACTATTCGAGCATCACCGATGAATCCCGGCGCAGCCCGTATCGGAACGCGGGCTATCCGCTTTACGCCAATACCCTGCGCAACGGCGAGCGCGGGGCGGCGTCTGCAAGCTCGACGCGGACCGTTTTCAACCAAACGCTGGACGAGCATCTGCTTGGCGTTCAGGCCCATGCATCGCTTGTCACGCATTCCCTGCCGACGCTGGTTCGCAGCTTGCCGACCTTGCGGCGCCACCGCGCGCTGAGCCGGCGCAACCGCAATCCGCATTTCCAGTGGCAAGACAAGGCCGCCGATCTGGCGGTATCGATCCGGTTGCGCAGCGCCGAGCATGGCGCGTTCGTCGTCAATCTCGCGTCGACGGGGTGCGGGAAAACGCTCGGCAACGCTCGCATCATGAACGCCTTGGCCGACCCGCAGCGCGGCATGCGCTGCGCATTCGCGATCGGCTTGCGTGCGTTGACCTTGCAAACCGGGCGCAGCTTTCAGCGCGACCTCGGCTTGCGCGACGATCAACTGGCGCTGCGCGTCGGCGGCAGCGCCGCGCGCGCCGTGTTCGAGCATCGTGAGCGGCTGGCCGAGGCCAGCGGCTCGGCCTCGTCGCAGCGCCTGATCGACGAGGATGGCCAGATCCTCTACGAAGGCGACGATTCTCATGCGCTGCTGCAACGGTTGACGAGCGACGCGTCGGTGCGCGCGCTGATTGCGGCGCCGGTGCTCGTCTGCACGGTCGATCATTTGATGCCGGCCACGGAAAGCCTGCGCGGCGGTCATCAAATCGCACCGATGCTGCGGCTGATGACCGGCGACCTCGTGCTCGACGAGCCGGACGACTTCGACATGCTTGACCTGCCGGCCCTGACGCGGCTCGTGCATTGGACTGGCTTGCTCGGGGCGCGCGTACTGCTGTCGTCGGCGACATTGCCGCCCGCGCTCGTTGAAGGCCTGTTTCTCGCCTATCTCGACGGGCGGCGCCATTACCAGCGCAATCGCGGCGAGCGGGCGGACGAGGCGCCGTCGATCCCATGCTTGTGGGTCGACGAATTCTCGCAGTCGCATCGGGATTGCGGCGATGCAGGCTCATTCAAAACGACGCACGGCGCATTTGTCGAGACACGCACCGCGCGGCTGGCGAAGGCTGAGGTGAGGCGGCGCGCCCGGCTCATCGACGTGCCCGATGCATGGGTGAACCTGGCGCGCGACGCGAGGCGGGAGGCGTTCGCCGGATTGGCGCTCGCCGAGGCGTGGCAACTGCATCGCGATCCGCAAAATCATCGCGTCGATCCGTCGAGCGGGAAGCGCGTCAGCCTGGGGCTGATCCGGATGTCGAATATCGATCCGCTGTTCGATGTGGCGCTTGCGATGTATCGGCACGGCGCGCCGGTTGCGGGGCTGCGTATTCATCTTTGTGTCTATCACTCGCAGTTTCCGCTGTTGTCGCGCTCGCATATCGAGGCGCAACTCGACGCCGCGTTCGATCGCCATGCGCGCGACGGCGAGACGGACGCGCTGCTGTCCAGTCCCGACGTGCGCGCGATGGTCGAGCGCTACCCCGAAGCCGACCAGATGTTCGTCGTGCTGGCGTCGCCGGTGTGCGAAGTGGGCCGCGATTGGGATGCCGATTGGGCGATTGCCGAGCCGTCCTCGATGCGCTCGCTGATCCAGCTTGGCGGGCGAGTGCGGCGGCATCGCGACGGGGCGGTGGATCGGCCCAACATGGCTGTTTTCGATGCGAACTTGCGATGCTTCGAGGCACGCGGCAAGGGGGAGCCGGTTTTCACGCATCCCGGATTTGAAATGCGGGGCATGGTAGGGGATTCGAATCCCGGCGACACGCAGCGGCTGTTTCATTTACGACATCGGCGCCTTCGTCATTTACTGGCATTGCCGCCGGATGCGCAGGATTGGGTGGTTGATTCACGGCCACGCATCCGCAAAGCCGAGGATCTGCAACCGGCCTCGCGTCTCGCCGATCTGGAGCACGGCCGCATGTGGGACACGATGTTGCCGCGCGATGCGGCCGGCCGTTGGCATACGCCGATCAAACGCGATGCGACTCAACATTGGCGTTGCCGCGATGCGGATGGCCGGCATCGGTGGTTGACCGGGGTCATGCCGCAGTGTCAGCCGTTTCGGTTCGATCCGGTGAAGCGGGACGAGGTGGTGTTGATGCCCGACGACAGCGAATGCGAATTGCATCTGCATGTGAGGTATCCGCATTTCGGGCGGGCCGCATCTACAAGCGTGGACGAGCGAAATCGGCTGCTGCCTGCCGTGGCGGGTGGGGTTTTGTCCGGGCGCGGCATCGATACATGGTGTGAAGTCGATCTGCTTGAGCAATTACAGCGGTGGGCTGAAGCACATGGGCAAACGCTGGCGGAATGTGCATGGCGATATTCAACGGTGCGTTTGCCGAAATCGGATGCCGGATGGCGATATCACAGCGCGCTCGGTTTTTGCGTGGATTGATATTCGTCATGAAACTGCCTGTTCGGCAGAGATTGAGCTTGAGTTCTGACTTTGTTTGTTTTCTAAGCTACCTGCCCGGTATCGAGCCGCCATATTAGCAAGTTAATGCGTGTGACGGTCTGCGACAGACTGCGACGAACGGCGACGTGTTCTTACATTCTTTGTGGGACCATCATCTGGAAATGGGCCAGCTTGCTCCCGATAACGTTACTTCCACTCATCCCGTGTGCACGCGGGATCCGTACGCTCACATTTTTATTTTGGAGATAAACGGATGTCCGATTCGCTGGAGTATTCCGCAAGTTTCAGAGTGGCAATCGACGCGTTTATACAGGCGCGTTTGCAAACCAAACTCGACAAGTCTCCCATGGGTGATGTCAAGCGGCTAGAGGTCGTCACCCAGCATCGACGCGACATATGGCTGCACGACGCAGCGCGGCGCGTCAAACACATTCAGGTCGTGACGCATTCACTGAAGCCCATTCACCCGGAAGCGCGAGGGACGAATCTGTATGTCGAACCGGCGAAATTGCCTGCGCTTGCGGAAATGGGTAGTCATGCCTTGGGTGATCGATTTTCGATCGATGTCGTGGGCAATGCATCGTCACTCGATGTCTTCAAATTTTTAAAAATCCGTTGTGACGGCCGCACGTTATTGAGTGCGCTGGAAGCAGGCGATGCTGATGCAACGGCAGCGCTGCGCGGCAACCCCGTCGAAGCCGAAAGTTTGCGTGAAGCTTTTCTCGGGGTGATGCGCGCGCGTGATCAAGGTGCAGCGTCCCACACAACGGCCAAGCAAATCTATTGGCTTGTCGGCTGCGACGCCAGCAACGATGCGCAATATCACTTGCTGGCGCCGTTGTATCCCACTTCGTTGGCACATGCGATCCACGCCGATATTCAGGAGGTGCGGTTCGGCGAAACGAACAAGCTCGCACGCCAGGCGCGCCGTGACGGCACGGCGTTCGATGGCGTCTATCGCGAATATCAGGGAATAGCGGTGCAGAAGCTGGGTGGAACTCAACCGCAAAATGTCTCCCAACTCAATAGCGAACGGCGCGGCGTCAACTATCTGCTGTCATCGTTGCCGCCCACTTGGGAGGCCGGTCCGAAAGGGCTGCCGGTTCACGCGAAGTCCGTCTTCGATCGCGCCTTTGGCGCACGCCGTTCCGTGCGTCAGACCTTGCATGCATTGCGCGCGTTGCTGCACAGCAATCCGCCGTCAACAAAAACGACGCGCGATCGCGTGTTGTCGTTGCGGATGCAAATGGTTGACGAACTGCTGATCTACGCGGGCGAATTGCTTCAGGTGCCGGCCGGGTGGACGCGCCAGGCACGGTTTGCCGACCTCTCCACCGACGAGCAGCTTTGGCTCGACCCGTTGCGCGCCGATCTGCCGGACGAAACCGCGTTTGCCGACCGCTGGCTCAAGTTCGAATGGCCCGAGCGTGTTGCCGAGCGCTTCGCAACATGGCTGAACGCCGAGCTTCGCGAGGCGGTGCCCGATGTCGGGTATATCGAGGCGAGCGTCTGGAAAGGCGACGTGCTGGACGGCTTGCGCTCGTGGGGCGGGCAGTTTCACGTCACGCGATCGGTGCCTGCGTCTTCCGACGCTGCCGACGCAATGGAGGGGGCATGAAAGCGCTCCTGGTGCTGCCGCATTTGCGCATTCAGAACGCCAATGCGATCTCGGGCCCGTTCACGCACGGCTTCCCGTCGATCACGGCGATCACAGGGCTGATGTGGGCATTGCAACGGAATCTCTCATCGGCCGGCATCCCTTTGCGTTTGCATCGGGTCGGCGTGATTTGTCATCGCGCCGAGGAGTTGGTGGCGGATGGCTATGTGAAGACGTTCCGGCTGACGCGTAATCCGGTCGAGAAGGACGGCTCGACGGCATCGATCGTCGAGGAAGGGCGCATGCATCTGGACATCACGCTGCTATTCGATGTCGGCCCGTCGAGCGATGCAGCGTCGCCCGGTTTGCATCAACCGCAGCAGCTTGCCGATTGGGCGCAGCAGATCGGCGAGATGGTTGCTCGGATGCGGGTGGCCGGCGGCAGCGTGTTGCCCGCGCATTCGTTGCCCGGCCGGCGCACCCAACCGTGGATCGCCGCGCTGCCCGGCGACTACGACGAGCAGGTTCGCCTGTTCGCGCGATGGCGCAGGCAATGGCTGCCTGGCCATGCCCTGGTGGGGCGTGACGATTTGCTCGAAGCGCGTCATCGCATGCTGCGCGAAACGCAGCCGGAAGCCACGTTGCTCGATGCATGGCTGCACGCGGCCCGGTTCAATCATGAGCCGCTCGATGCTGCGCAACAGGGTAGCGGAAAGGCCGGCGATGACCGTGTTCGATGGGGCGATCCGATGCGCTCGCAAGGTGCTGGCTGGACGGTGCCGATTCCGGTGGGTTATGCCGCGTTGGCCCCGTTGCAGGAGCCCGGTGCCGTCGCCAACACGCGCGACCCGTCGATCCCGTTTGCTTGGGTTGAATCCGTGTATTCGTTCGGAGAATGGCTGAGCCCGCACCGCCTGACGCATCCGCACGAGCTGATGTGGGCGCCGGAAACCGACACGGAGCGTGGCCTGTACCGGTGCCGCAGCGGCTATCAGGGCGCAGCGCAGACGGATTTCTTCGACGAAGCGTTACCCAGTTTCGATTGACGTGAATGCGTGACGATACGACACGATCGCCGCGCCGCCTTGCATTTCAACAATCCATTACGAGGTGAACCGTATGTCCGAAAAAACGATTTCCGCGAGCGTGCTCGCGTTCGAACGCAAGCTCGATCCGTCCGACGCCATTTTCCATGCCGGCAACTGGAGCGATATCGACAATGCTGCCGCCTGGGCGCCCGTCGTCATTCGTGAAAAATCGGTGCGCGGCACGATTTCGAATCGCGTGAAAACCAAGGGACAAGACCCGGCGAAGCTAGACGCGGCCATCGAAAACCCGAATCTCCAGACGGTCGACGTCGCCACCTTGCCGACCGAGTGCGATACCTTGCGCGTGCGGTTTACGTTGCGGGTGTTGGGCGGCGCGGGCATGCCGTCGGCCTGCAACAGCGCGTCGTACCGCGCGCGGCTCTCGACTGTCGTCAATGCTTATGTCGGGCAGCACGGCTTCGGTGCGCTTGCCCATCGGTATGCGGCCAACCTCGCGAATGGCCGGTTCCTGTGGCGCAACCGCATCGGCGCGGAGCAGGTGCGTGTGGATGTGGCCCGGTGGCAGGACGGTGCGGGAGCGCATTCGTGGACGTTCGATGCGCTGTCGTTGAACTTGCGCTCGGCTGGCGACGCTTCCGCGTCCGTAAAGCCGCTGGGCGAGTTGATCGGTGATGGCCTCGCGGGACGCGAGCACGTGCTGTTGCAGGTGAGCGCCTATGTGCGTCTGGGCTGCGGACAGGAGGTGTTCCCGTCGCAGGAACTGATACTCGATAAAGGCGCCTCCGGAAAGAGCAAGACGCTGTATCAGGTCGATGGTGTGGCCGGTATCCATTCGCAGAAAATCGGCAATGCGCTGCGAACCATCGATAGCTGGTATCCAGGCGCGGAGCAACTGGGGCCGATCGCCGTCGAGCCGTACGGTTCGGTCACGACTCAAGGCAAGGCATATCGACAGCCAAAGGAAAAGCAGGATTTTTATACGCTGCTGGACGATTGGCTGCTAAAGGACAAGATGCCGCCTGTCGAGCAACAGCATTTCGTGATGGCCGTGCTGATTCGCGGCGGCGTGTTCGGCGATGCGAGTTGACGCCGATGACTACGCATTTCATCGATATTGCCCTGCTGGACGACCCGGAGTTCAGTCAGGTGCATCTGTTCGGCGCGCTGATGGCAAAACTGCACCGGGTGTTGGTGCAACTGCGCCGCGATGACGTCGGCATCAGTTTCCCGGGCTATCGCTTGCGGCCGCGCTCGATCGGACGCGTTCTCAGGCTGCACGGTAGCGACGAGGGCTTGCGTGCGTTGATGGCGCTGCCGTGGTTGCAGGGCATGCGCGACCATGTTTCGGTGACGGATCTCGCGGCGGTACCTGCTGATGCGCGGCATTGCGTGGTGCGGCGGCGTCAGTTCAAAACAAACGTGGAGCGGTTGCGGCGGCGCCGGATGATGCGCAAGGGCGAGACGGCCGAGCAGGCTGCGGCGCATATTCCCGAGAGCGTGGAGCGGCAACCCGATCTGCCTTACGTGCAATTGCGCAGCGCGAGTACGGGGCAGGGATTTTGTCTTTTCGTCGAGCAGGGTGAGGGGGGCGCGTTGGCGGTCGCGGGGGGATTCAACAGCTATGGGTTGAGTCGTGGGGATCAGGGGGCGACCGTGCCTTGGTTTTAACCCTTTTCTGTGGCGGGAATTCGGGGCCTTTGAAATCAAGGGGTTAGGAGGTGGCCTCGAATTTGGGGGGCGGTGTGGGGTTTGGGGGTTTTTCCTTTTGGAATAAGGGGTTGGGGGATTTAGGGGCTAGTTCGCTGCCGCGTAGGCAGCTTAGAAAGGCCCGAATACGAGCTGCGACACATCGATCGAGTTCGCTGCCGCGTAGGCAGCTTAGAAAAAGCCCCTACATCTAATTCAAGCTTTTCATACGTTCGCTGCCGCGTAGGCAGCTTAGAAACAGATCGGGTTTCGGAACCGTCAAATAAATAGTTCGCTGCCGCGTAGGCAGCTTAGAAAAGTAGCTCACCGGGCATGGCCATGTCCGCCCCGTTCGCTACCGCGTAAGCAGCTTAAAAAGGCGCGTTCGTTGACAAGCTACGAGATCCCGAGTTCGCTGCCGCGTAAGCAGCTTAGAAACATGTCGTGAGCAGAGACGCCATGCGGCTGTGGTTCGCTGCCGCACAGGCAGCCTAGAAATCCCACACTCCGCTACAATGCGCGCCTTTTTCCTCGAAACCCCCCACCCATGAAATGGCTCGCCGCGCTCTGCGCGCTGACGATCTCCGCGACCGCATTCGCGTCGTCGTGCCCACAGTTCTCCCCCTCCGGCCAGGAACCCGTACTGACGAATCCGAAGATGGCGCGCCAGACGCGCCTGATCTGCTATTCGGATTTCGTCGTGCTGCATTCCGGCGTCACGCACACGCCGCTGTGGTCGGCCGAGCATCTGACGGCCGCGCATCTGGCCGACGCGAAGGACGAGGTGCGCACCAACCGCTTCTTCGTCGAGCGCCGGCTGCCGGCCGGCGACAGCGCCACGCTGGCCGACTACCGCCGCAGCGGCTACGACCGCGGCCACCTGAGCCCGGCCGGCGATCGCTGGAACGATCAGGCGATGGCCGAATCGTTCTCGCTGGCGAACATGATCCCGCAGAATCCGCAGAACAACCGCCGCCTGTGGGCGCACATCGAGGCAGCGGTGCGCGCGATGGCCGTGCGCAACGGCGAGGCCTACGTGGTGACGGGGCCGATGTTCCATGGCAGCGAGTTGCAGACGATCGGCGAGAGCCGCGTGATCGTGCCGACGGAGATCTTCAAGCTCGTCTATCTGCCCTCGAAGAACACGGCGTTCGCGATCGTCGTGAAGAACGTCAACGCGAAACGATACGATATCGAAACCGTGCACGAACTGGAGGCAGCCAGCGGGCTGCGCTTCCCGGGCGTGCCGGAACGACTGAAGGATACGAAGCCAGGAGGGTTGTCAGGTGTCTAAAACCAATTTCACCGCTTTCGCGGACGACGCGAGCGTCGTCAATATCGCCGGCGACGCGCTGACGATCAGCAACGATCCGTCGCGCATCCAGATCAGCGGCGACCTGGAGATCGCGCGCGATCAGGAAGGGCTCAAGCGTGCGCAAGCGCTGCTGGCGGCCGTGACGAGCATCGTCGAGGTGCTGAAGGCCGAGCCCGATCTGCCGGCCAAGCTGGCCGACGAACCGCCGGCGCCCACCGGCAAGATCGCCAACCCGTTCTGAACGACAGCGGCAGCGGCACCGCAGGCCCGGTCGCCGCGCCCGCTCAACGCGTCAGCAAGCGCCGCACGCGCGGCGCGACTTCCTCGGCGAAGCGCCGCATGTCGGCCTCGAATGGCTGGAACTGCAGCATGAACAGCTCGATGCCGGCGCGATGGAACGCGGCGATGCGCTGCGCCACCTCGTCGTAGCTGCCGACCAGCCCGGCCGCGGTGCCGCCGTTCGAGCCGACGCGCGCCGATTGTGCGAAGTTGCGCCACATCACCGCGTTCGGATCGATGTGCTGCTTCTGTTCCTCGCGCAGCGGCTTGTCGAGTTCGGCCAGCGCGAACAGGTGCGCGAGGTGCGCCTCGGCCTGCGCGGCGCTCTCGCGCGCGATCACGAACGCCGACAGCCCGTAGCGCAGCGGCGCCGCGCCGGCCGGCCGCGGCCGTGCATTCAAATCGGCGATCAAGGTTTCGACATCGTCGAGCGGCTGGCTGTTGATGAACCACACGTCGCCCTTGTCGGCCACCAGCGCGCGCGCCGGCTCCGATTCCCCACCCACGTAGATGCGCGGCCGCGACCGGAACGGGTCGGTGGGCCGCAGCGCGTAGTCGTCGATGCGGAAGTGCTCGCCGGCAAAGCGCACGGTTTCGCCGCGCAGCAGGGCGTCCACCACGGTGATCCATTCGCGCCCGTAGGCGTAGCGCGCATCGTGCTCGGCGAAGCCGATCCCGGCACGCTCCAGCTCGGGCCGGTTCCAGGCATTGACGAGATTGATCGCGAAGCGCCCGCCGCTGATGTGCTCGATCTGCTGCGCCATCTTCGCCAGCACGACGGGATGGTAGAGATACGGCTTGATGGCGGCGATGATCTCGATGCGCTCGGTCAGTGCGGCGAGCGCGGCCGAGGCGGTCCACGCCTCGAGCTGGTCGAGCGAGGGCCGATGCGGATTGATGGTGTGCTGGGCCACCAGCACGGAATCGTAGCCGAGCCGTTCGGCTTCCAGCACGAGCGCCTTGTTGCGCGCCCAGGAGGCGTCGTACGGCTCGTCGGGGTCCTGCAGCGCGGCGCGGCTGCCATGCACGAGCGCCCACACGCCGAAGCGGGGAAGGGAAGCGGACATACGGGTTTCTCGATCGGGTCGAAGCAACCGGTCATGTTCGCGCCGCCGGCGGCCCGCACCAACCAAGTTATTCAGCTAAGCATGTTCCTGGCGGTGGATGCGGGAGCGGGCATCGGCATCGGCGTTGATATCGGCGTTGATCAGCGCGGTGGCGCGGGCACCTCGATCGCCAGCAGCGCCGAGCTGACCGATTTGCCGTGCGCGTCGAGCGCGAGCGAGCGCGTCACGCCGCCGCCGAGCGCATCGTCGAGCACGAAGTTGAACGCGGCCAGCGCGGGCAGTTCGTAGCGGCGCACCTCGCCGTGCACGAAGGCCCCGAGCCAGGCCTTCACCCGCTCGGCGCTCAGGTGCTCGCGCAGGTGCGCGTAGTCGCGCGCATCGCGGCAGATCACCGAAACGTTCAGCGTATTGCCCTTGTCGCCCGTGCGCGAATGCGCGAGTTCACGCAGTTGCATCGGTGTCCTCCACGATTTCGAAGCCGGCCTGTACCTGCTCGCGCGGCAGCAGCACCGATTGCACGGCCAGCACCTCGCGGGCGGCCTTGGTCGCGCCGCCGCCGCCGGCGGGGCCATTCGTATACAGCGTTTCCACTTCGTTGCCGATTCGCACCGCGTCGGCGGCGGTGGCGGTGCGCGCGGCCACGCGCAGCCGCACCTCGGCCGGTTCGCCGCGAATGCTGCCGCCGATATCGGTCGCGCCGTACAGCGCATCCACGCCGATCAGATCGATGCGCAACTCGCTCACCGGCACGCCGGTCAGGCGCAGCCGCTCGCGCACGATCTCGCCGGCCAGCCGCGCGCGCGCCAGCGCGCCGGGGCCGCCGTAGGAGATCTGGCCTTCGCCGATATGGCCGTCGGTGTAGGCGACGGACACCTTCAGCGTGTCGGGCCGCGCCCGGCCGATCCCGCCCGTCACGCGCACGCGGTCGGGGCCGGCGTCGGCCATCGTCACGGCGCTGAAATCGGCCGTCACGTCGGGTTGCAGGTAGCGCGCCGGATCGTGAATCTCGTACAGCAACTGCTGCCGGCAGGTGTCGAGGCCCACGCGCCCGCCGGAGCCGGCCACCTTGGTGATCGTCACCGCGCCGTCGGCCTCCACCTCGCCGATCGGAAAGCCGAGCCGCGCGAGGTCCGGCACGTCGAGCCAGCCCGGGTCGGCGAAATAGCCGCCGGTCACCTGGCCCGCGCATTCGAGCAGATGGCCGACCACGGTGGCTTGGCCGAGCGTGGCCCAGTCGTCCATGCGCCAGCCGAATTCGTGGATCAACGGCGCGGCGAACAGCGACGGATCGGCAACCCGGCCGGTCAGCACCACGTCGGCCCCGGCGGCCAGCGCGGCAACGATCGGCGCCGCGCCCAGGTAGGCGTTCGCGGACACGATGCGCTCGCGGTAGTCGGCCACGTCGCCGCCCGATTCGACGAAACGGAACGCGCCGCGCAGCACGGCGTCGAGCACGTCGTCGCCGGTCACGGCGGCCACTTTCAGCGGGCCGACGCCGAGTTCGGCGGCGATGCGCGCCGTCTCGCGCGCGGCGGCCAGCGGGTTGGCCGCGCCCATGTTCGAGACGATCCGCACGCGGTGGCGCGCGGCGGCCGGCAGCACCGCGCGCATGCGCGCGCCGAGCAGCGGGTCGTAGCCGAGCGCGGGGTTGCCGCGCCGCGCCTGCTGCGCGATCGCGATGGTGCGCTCGGCCAGGCATTCGAAGATCAGATAGTCGAGCGCGCCGTGCTCGGCCAGTTCGACGGCCGGCTCGATGCGGTCGCCCGAGTAGCCGGCGCCGGCGCCGAGCCGCACGCGCCGGGCGGAGGAAAGATCGGTCATGACGAGGTGTCCGGTCGCTTGCGCGACGAAATGAGCGGCGAAATGAGCGGCAAAATGAGCGGCAAAATGAGCGGCAAAATGAGCAACGGCGCCACGCGCCGCGTCACAGGGCGAAGATCCCGAACGCGACGCAGGCGATCGTCATGACGATCGACGCGCCGAACAGCAGCGGGAACGTGAATTTCTGGTGCTCGGCCAGCTCGATGCCGCACAGCCCGACCACCAGGAACGTGGCGGGCGTCAGCGGGCTGACCGGGAAGCCGGTGGTCATCTGCCCGAGCAGCGCGGCCTGGCCCACATGGAGCGCCGGCACGCCGAGCTGGCCCGCCACCTCGGCGATCACCGGCAGGACGCCGAAATAAAAGGAGTCCGGATCGAACAGCAGGCTCAGCGGCATCGACAGCAGCCCGAGCGCCACCGGAATATGGCCGGCCATCGACGGCGGCACGAAGCCCACCGCGGCGCTCGCCATCGCCTTGAGCATGCCGCTGCCCTGCATCACGCCGGTAAACACGCCGGCCGCCAGCAGGATGCCGGCCATCATCAGCGCGGCGCGCGCGTGGGCGTCGATGCGCTTGCGCTGCATGTCCACGTCGGGATAGTTGACGAGCAGGGCGATGCAGAAGCCCACCATGAACATCAGCGCGGGCGGGATCTTCTCGCCCATCACCACCATCGTGCCGAGCACCAGCACCGTCAGCACCAGGTTGAACCCGAACAGGCGAGGGCGGCGCAGCGCCTGCTCGTCGGCGCTCAACACGCGCTCGGGCATCGGGATCGCGCCGCCGGCCAGGTTCCCGCCGAGCCGCCGTTCCTCGCGGCGGCCGAGCCACCAGGCCGCACCGAACACGAACGCGAGGCCGACCGCCTGCACCGGAATCAGCGGATTGAACAGCGCCGAGACGGGCAGGTGCAGCGAGGCCGAGGCGCGGATCATCGGGCCGGTCCACGGCAGGAAGTTGATGCCAGCCGCCATCGACACGGCCGCCGCGAGCACGCGGCGGTCCATGCCGAGACGGTCGTAGAGCGGCAGCATGGCCGGAATCGTTACGAGGAAGCAAACCGCGCCGGAGCCGTCGAGGTGGATCAGCAGCGCCAGCAGCGTGGTGCCCATCACGATCCGCGTGGGCCGCGTGCCGACCGCGCGCAGGATGCGGTCGATGATCGGATCGAGCGTGCCGGCATCGGTGATCACGCCGAAATACAGAATCGCGAACACGAACATGCCGACCACCGGGGCCAGGCTTTTCAGGCCGCCGACCACGAACGCGCTGGTTTGCAGCCCGAAGCCGCCGATCAGCGAGGCCGCGATCGGCACGAGGATCAGCGCGACCAGCGGCGACATGCGTTTCGAGAGGATCGCGCCGAGCAGCACGACGATGGTGGCCAGCCCCAGTAACGGCAGCATGATGGTGTCTCCGGTCTTGTCTTTTGATTCGGCCGAGCGTAAGTTCGCAAACGCGATAACGCAATTGAAATGATTTGATTGCAGCAATCACGAACTTTTATGGATCTGAATCTCCGCGAATTGCGCGCCTTCGTGACCGTCGCGCAGGCT
>NZ_BAAILN010000093.1:0-19503 GCF_054589155.1 Burkholderia sp. 3C | reverse complement strand
GACACCGTCGGCGCGCGGCTGTTCGATCGCAACAGCCGCAGCGTCGCGCTGACGCAAACCGGGCGCGAGCTGCTGCCGCTGCTGCAGCGCTCGCTCGACGACATGGAGCGGGTGCTGCGCGACGCCCGCGCGCTGGGCGACGGCACGGCCGGCACGGTGCGCCTCGCCTGCCTGCCGACGTTCGCCGCGAGCGCGTTGCCGGAACTGATCCGCGCGTTTCGCGAGCAGGTGCCGCGCGCGCGCTTCGAGATCCGCGACGGCGTGGCGAGCGCCGTGGAGGCGCTGGTGCGCAACGAGGAGGCCGATCTCGGCCTGACCGGCGGCGAGGCGCTCGACCCCGCGCTCGAAGTGCTGCACACGGGCGCGGACCGGCTGGTGGCGGTATGCCCGCGCAATCATCCGCTGGCGAGGCGCCGCAGCGTGACGGCCGCCGAGGTGGCGGCCGCGCCGCTGGTGCTGACGGCGCGCGGCACCAGCGTGCGCGCGGTGGTGGACGCCGCGCTGGCCGGCGCCGGCCTCGCGCCCGAGATCGCCTGCGAGCCGACCTATATGATGACGGCGGTGGCGATGGTGCGCGGCGGGCTGGGCCTGACGATCCTGCCGGCCTCGGCGCGCGAGGTGCTGGCCGAGCCGGAGCTGGTGGCGCGGCCGATCGACGATCCGGCGTTCGTGCGGCCCGTGGCGCTGATCAAGCGGCGTGGCCGGACCTTGCCGGCCGTGGTCGAGACGTTCGCCGAGCGCGTGATCGCGCGCGGGCTGTCGTGAGCTTCGCGGGCGCGCACCAAGTTGACTAGTTAACTTGGTGGTGCGAAGCATCGATTCCCCGGCAAGTCGCAATCATGCACCGCGATCGCGCATCCTGATTCGTCTGAAACCTATATGGAATAAAGCGTTCAGGGTATCCCCTAGGTCGCCGTTCGTTTTGGCGAAATTGCTTGCCAATGCGTTTTTGTTAACTCATTCTTGTCTATACAAGATCGCTCGTTAGCTTGGCTGGTAGTTCCAAACCTATGGGGAATGTCGACATGAAGAGTAAGCACAGCCGTCTCGTTTCGCTGTTGATCGGCGCGGTGTTCGGATCCGCGATGATGGCCGGCGCCGCGCAGGCGAAAGATTGGAAGACGGTCACAATCGCACTCGACGGCAGCTATGCGCCGTGGAACCTGACGCTGCCGGGCGGCAAGCTGGGCGGCTTCGAGCCCGAGCTGGTCGCGAAGCTGTGCGCGCACGCGCAGCTCAAGTGCAACCTGGTCACGCAGGATTGGGACGGCATGATTCCGGGCCTGCAGGCCGGGAAGTTCGATGTCCTGATGGATGCGATCTCGATCACGCCCGACCGCGAGAAGATCCTCGCGCTGTCGCAACCGTACGCGGCCACGCCGGCCACGTTCGCCACCTCCGATCCGAAGCTGCTGCCGAAGTCGGCGCCGAACACCGCCGCGCTGCGCCTCGACAACGACGCGCGCAGCAACGCGCCGGCCATCGAAGCGCTGCGCAAGGCACTGAAGGGCAAGACTATCGGCCTGCAATCGGGCACGATCTACACGGCCTTCGTCAACAACAACTTCAAGGATGTCGCCTCGGTGCGCGTCTACAAGAGCGCGCCCGAGCGTGACCTCGATCTGGCCAACGGCCGCATCGACGCCTCGTTCGACGACATCACCTACTACACGGCGAACGCCGACAAATCGCACGTCTCGCCGGCCGGCCCGGTGGTCGCCGGTCCGATCTGGGGCCCGGGCGAAGGCCTCGCGTTCCGCAAGACGGATACCGACCTGAAGGCCAAGTTCGACGCGGCGATCGCGGCGGCCAAGGCCGACGGCACGATCAAGAGCCTGTCGATGAAGTGGTTCAAGACGGACGTCACGCCCTGAGCGTTTCGCCGTGTCGCGGCGCCGTGTTGCCCACGGCGCCGTTTTCGTTGCATCGGTCGTTTGACCCGTTGTTTGACCCGTTACACCTGTAGCCGGATTTGCCTGGGGGCGTCATGTCAATCATCACCATGCTCGGTTTCGGATCGGAAGGCTGGGGCAGCGTGCTGCTGCTCGGCGCGCTGATGACGGTCGTGCTGACCATCTCCGCGCTGCTGATCGGCTCCGTGTTCGGCGGCCTGATCGCGGCCGCCAAGCTGTCGCGCTTTCGCACTCTGCGCGTGCTCGGCGACTGCTACACCACGGTGTTTCGTGGCGTGCCCGAGCTGCTCGTGATCTACCTGTTCTATTTCGGCGGCTCGACGCTGGTCACCACCATCGGCCAGTGGTTCGGCGCCGACGGCTTCGTCGGCGTGCCGCCGTTCCTGATCGGCGCGGTGGCGGTCGGCATGATCTCGGGCGCCTATCAGGCCGAGGTTTACCGCGCGGCCGTGCTGGCCGTCTCGCGCGGCGAACTGGAAGCCGCGCGCGCGATCGGCATGCCGCGCCTGACCGCCGCGCGCCGCATCCTGATCCCGCAGGTGCTGCGCTTCGCGTTGCCGGGCCTCGGCAACGTCTGGCAGTTGAGCCTCAAGGATTCCGCACTGATTTCCGTCACCGGCCTGGCCGAGCTGCTGCGCGCCACTCAGGTGGCGGCGGGCTCGACGCACGACTACTTCCTGTTCTTCGTGGCGGGCGGCGTGCTGTATCTGGCGATGACGGGCGTGTCGAACCGCATCTTCGGCAAGGCCGAGGCGCGTGTCGGCCGCTCGTTCAAGCGCAACTTCGCACGCAACTGACGCGGGGCTTTCCATCATGCATATCGATTTCCCGTTCCTGCTCGACACGATGCGGCAACTGATCGCCGCCGTGCCGACCACGCTGGGCCTGTTCTTCCTGTCGCTGGTGCTGGGCGGGCTGCTGTCGCTGGTGATCGTCACGATGCGCGTGTCGCCGCATTGGCTGCCGAACCGCTTCGCGCGCGGCTATATCCTGGTGTTTCGCGGCTCGCCGCTGCTGATCCAGATGTTCCTCGTCTACTACGGGCTCGGCGAATTCGGCGTGATCCGCGAGAGCTTTCTGTGGCCGGTGCTGCGCGAGCCGTACGTGTGTGCGGTGCTGTCGCTGGCGCTGTGCACGGCCGGTTATACGGCCGAAATCATCCGCGGCGGCCTGATGGCCGTGCCGGTCGGCCAGATCGAGGCCGGCTATGCAATCGGCCTGTCGGGTTTCTCGCTGCTGCGCCGGATCATCGGCCCGATCGCGCTGCGCCAGTGCCTGCCCGCGTATTCCACCGAAGCCGTGCTGCTCGTCAAATCGACGGCGCTGGCGAGCCTCGTGACTGTCTGGGAAGTGACGGGCGTGGCGCAGCAAATCATTCAGCAGACCTATCGCACTACTGAAGTGTTTGTCTGTGCGGCGCTGATCTACCTGTTCCTGAATTTCGTCGTGGTGCGCGTGCTCGGCCTGCTCGAAACGCGGCTGTCGCGCCACCTGCGCGCCGCGCCCGCCGTGGCGCCGCGCGCCGCCGCCTCGCTCGAAACCCGCGCCGCGCCGTGACCGGCAGCCTCACTCTGGAGAACCGCATGCAATCCGCCAACCCTGTCGCGCTGTCCGCCCGCAACATCCACAAATCGTTCGGCGCGCATCACGTGCTCAAGGGCATCTCGCTCGACGCGCACGAAGGCGACGTGATCTCGATCCTCGGCGCGAGCGGCTCGGGCAAGAGCACGTTCCTGCGCTGCCTGAACCTGCTCGAGATTCCCGACGACGGCTCGGTCACGCTGGCCGGCGAGGAACTGAAGATGAAGCGCCGCCGCGACGGCACGCTGCAGCCGGGCGACCCGCGCCAGGTGGATCGCGTGCGCTCGCAGCTCGGCATGGTGTTCCAGAACTTCAACCTGTGGTCGCACATGACGGTGCTCGAAAACGTCATCGAAGGGCCGATGCGCGTGCTCAAGCGCAGCCGCGCCGAAGCGGTGGAGGAGGCCGAGGCGCTGCTGGCCAAGGTCGGGCTGGGCGAACGGCGCGGCCACTATCCGGCGCACTTGTCGGGCGGGCAGCAGCAGCGCGTGGCGATCGCCCGCGCGCTGGCCATGCATCCGAAGGTCATGCTGTTCGACGAGCCCACCTCCGCGCTCGATCCCGAACTGGTGGGCGAAGTGCTGCGCGTGATGCGCGCGCTGGCCGACGAGGGCCGCACGATGCTGGTCGTCACGCATGAAATGGGCTTCGCGCGCCATGTGTCGAACCGCGTGATGTTCCTGCATCAAGGTCAGGTGGATTCGGACGGCACGCCCGACGAGGTGTTCGGCGAACACAAATCCGAGCACTTCCGCCGTTTCGTGTCCGGTCACGAAGACCGCAACACGAACAACTGAGCCCCTTGTTTCAACCGGTTAACCGTTCAACCGTTTCCAACGCACGATCCGCAGGCACGCACGATCATGGCCATTCTCCGTACCGACCGCCCGCTCGACTGGCACGACATCGCCGCCGTCGCGGCCGGCGAACCGCTGCATCTTTCCGAAGCCGCGCGTGAGCGCATCATGGCCGCTCGCCAACTGGTCGAGCAGATCGTCGTGCGCGGCATCCGCGCCTACGGCGTGAACACGGGCGTGGGCGCGTTGTGCGACGTGGTGGTGTCGCCGGCCGATCAGCACGATCTGTCGCACAACATCCTGATGAGTCACGCGGTCGGCGTGGGCGCGCCGCTCGGGCGCGAGGAAACGCGCGCGATCATGGCCGCCGCGATCAACAACTTCGCGCACGGGCATTCGGGCGTGCGGCTCGAAGTGGTCGAGCGGCTCGTGGCCTTGCTCGATGCCGATTGCCTGCCCGAAGTGCCGGCCAACGGCTCGGTCGGCTACCTGAGCCACATGGCGCATATCGCACTCGTGTGCGTCGGCGCGGGCCACGCGCACTGGCACGGCGAACGGCTGACGGGCGCGGACGCCTTGCAGCGGCTCGGTTTCGCGCCGCTGTCGCTCGAAGCGAAGGAAGGCCTGAGCCTCGTCAACGGCACGCCGTGCGTGACCGGGCTGGCCGCGCTCGCGCTGCAACGCGCCGGGCGGCTGCTCGACTGGGCCGATGCGGTCTCGGCCATGAGCTTCGAAAACCTCGGTGGCCAGATGGCCGCGTTCGATGCCGATTCGCTCGCGTTTCGCGTGTCGCCGGGGCTCGCACGGGTGGGCCAGCGCATGCGCGCGGCGCTGGAAGGCAGCGGCCTGCTGGCCGCCGCGCTCGGCCGGCGCACGCAGGACCCACTCAGCCTGCGCACCATTCCGCATGTGCACGGCGCGGCGCGCGACGTGCTGGCGGCCACCGGCGAGGTGGTCGATCGCGAGCTGGCGTCCACCACCGACAACCCGATCGTGACGGGCACGCCCGATGCCCCGCGCGTCTATTCGCAGGCGCATGCGGTGGGCGCGTCGATCGCGCTGGCGATGGACAGCCTGGCCGTGGCCGTCGCGCAGGTGGCGGCGATGGCCGAGCGGCGCATCGATCGGCTCGTCAATCCGCTCGTCAGCGGGTTGCCGGCGTTCCTCGCACATGCGAGCGGCACGCGTTCGGGTTTCATGATCGCTCAGTACACCGCAGCATCGCTGGTGGCGCACAATCGCCGCGAAGCCGCGCCGGCCAGCCTGGACGGCGGCGTGACATCGGGCCTGCAGGAAGATCACCTGTGTCATGCCACGCCGGCCGCGCTCAAAGCGCTGCTGGTGATCGAAAATAGCTGCCGGATACTTGGGATAGAATTGCTCGCGGCCGCGCAGGCCTACGACCTGCAGCCGGTCGAAGCGCCGCGTGCCGTGTACACGGACGCGCTCTACACACGGATTCGCCACGACGTGGCGACCTATCGCGACGATCGGCCATTGGCCGACGACATCACGCTGGCCTTCGGGCTGATCGCGCATGACGCGCCGCCGCCGCTGCCCGATCCCGTGAAGGTGCGGCCGGTGGACGGCACCCTGATGCACGACGCGGCGCCCTCGGTGGCGGGCGGCCCGGTGGCCTCGGCCAACGACGTGCTGCCGGCCGCGGTCGGCGGCTGATGAGCGTGGCAAGCCGTGTAATAAGCAGCGTAATGAGCCGCGCGGGGCAGGGCTGGCCGATGGCCCTTCACGAAAGAAGTCGAGAATAACGATGACAACCAACGCAGTGGACGATGCAGCGCCGCCCCAGGCCGCGCGCAAGCTGGCACCCGCCTACGAGCAGATCAAGCGCTACGTGATCGGCCATATCGAGAACGGCACCTGGAAGCCGGGCGACATGATTCCGTCCGAAACCGAACTGGTGAAGGAGTTCGGCGTGGCGCGCATGACCGTGTCGCGCGCGCTGCGCGAGTTGACGGCCGACCGCGTGCTCAAGCGCGTGCAGGGCTCGGGCACTTTCGTCGCGCCGCGCGACATCGAATCGACCGTGCTCGACATCCGCAACATCGCCGATGAAATCGTCTCGCGTGGGCATCGGCACACGGCCAGGGTGCTCGCGCTCGAAATCAGCCAGGACCCGGAAGCATTGGCCGCCCTCAACCTGGTCAAGGGGCCGGTGTTTCATTCGCTGATCGTGCACTGCGAGGAAGGCGAGCCGATCCAGTACGAGGATCGCTTCGTCAATCCGCAAGTGTTTCCGCATTATCTGGAGCAGGACTTCACGGCCGAGACGCCGAACCACTACATGGTGCAGCTCGCGCCGATCCAGCGCGCCGATTTCCGCATCTACGCGCAGAAGCCCGACGCGCCGGTGCGCCGCCATCTCGCGATGGAGATCGGCGAGCCGTGCCTGATGATGTGGCGGCGCACGTGGGTGGGCGAATCCGTCGCCACCTCGGTGCAGCTCTGGCATCCCGCCTCGCGGTTTCATCTGGCCGGAAGCGTCTGAGCGCCGGGGTCTGATCGCGCGCGCCCGTTCGTGGCGCGCCTTGGCTTTTCTTCTCTGCTTGACTAGACAGGATCGCTCCGTGGTGCCGGGTGCGACGATGTCGTTCGTTTTCATTTCATGTCGTTTTTAAAGGACCCGATGCCGTATCGGGATAAACACCGAGTGGCGGCCGAACCCGTCGTTTTTTATTGAAAACGAGTTGTCTAGACAACATGAGGCGGATAGACTCAGGCCATTCCTTCTTTCCTTCCTGGGGCCGTCATGAACCATCCGAAGCATATCGATCCGCGTCTCGATCCGACCCGCGTGATTCGCGCGCCGCGCGGCAGCGAGAAGACTTGCAAGACCTGGCTGGCCGAGGCGGCCTATCGCATGTTGCAGAACAATCTCGATCCCGAAGTGGCCGAGCATCCGCATGCGCTGGTGGTGTATGGCGGCATCGGTCGCGCCGCGCGCAACTGGGATTGCTTCGACCAGATCCTGGCCTCGCTCAAGGATCTGGAGGACAACGAAACGCTGCTGATCCAATCGGGCAAGCCGGTGGGCGTGTTCCGCACCCACGCCGACGCGCCGCGCGTGCTGCTCGCCAATTCGAACCTCGTGCCGCACTGGGCCACCTGGGATCACTTCAACGAACTCGATCGCAAGGGCCTGATGATGTACGGCCAGATGACGGCCGGAAGCTGGATCTACATCGGCAGCCAGGGCATCGTTCAGGGCACCTACGAAACCTTCTTTTCGGTGGCGAACCAGCATTTCAACGGCGATCCGTCGGGCCGCTGGATTCTGACGGGCGGCCTCGGCGGCATGGGCGGCGCGCAGCCGCTGGCGGCCACCATGGCCGGCTTCTCGATGCTGGCCGTGGAATGCGACGAGTCGCGCATCGATTTCCGCCTGAAGACGCGCTACGTCGACAAGAAGGCCACCACGCTCGACGAAGCGCTGGCCATGCTCGACGAGGCCAAGCGCGCCGGCAAGCCGGTGTCGATCGGCCTGCTCGGCAACGCGGCCGACGTGTTCGCCGAAGTGGTGGAGCGCGGCATCGTGCCCGATTGCGTGACCGACCAGACCAGCGCGCACGATCCGATCAACGGCTACCTGCCGCAAGGCTGGGGCGTCGAGCAATGGCGCGAGGCGCAGAAGGTCGATCCGCAAAGCATCGTGCTGCCGGCCAAGCAATCGATGGCCAAGCAGGTGCAGGCGATGCTGACCTTGCAGGCGCGCGGCGCGGCCACGCTCGATTACGGCAACAACATCCGCCAGATGGCGCTCGACATGGGCGTGAAGGACGCGTTCGACTTCCCGGGCTTCGTGCCGGCCTATATCCGCCCGCTGTTCTGCGAAGGCAAGGGGCCGTTCCGCTGGGTCGCGCTGTCGGGCGATCCCGAGGATATCTACAAGACGGACGCGAAGGTCAAGGAACTGATCCCCGACGATCCGCATCTGCACAACTGGCTCGACATGGCGCGTGAGCGCATCGCGTTCCAGGGCCTGCCGGCGCGGATCTGCTGGGTGGGCGTGAAGGATCGCTATCGTCTCGGCCAGGCGTTCAACGAGATGGTGAAGAACGGCGAGCTGAAGGCGCCGATCGTGATCGGCCGCGATCACCTCGATACCGGCTCGGTGGCCAGCCCGAACCGCGAAACCGAAGCGATGAAGGACGGCTCGGATGCGGTCAGCGATTGGCCGCTGCTGAACGCGCTGCTCAACACGGCGGGCGGTGCGTCGTGGGTGTCGCTGCATCACGGCGGCGGCGTGGGCATGGGCTTCTCGCAGCATTCGGGCGTGGTGATCGTGGCCGACGGCACCGATGCCGCGCACGAGCGCCTCGGCCGCGTGCTGTTCAACGATCCGGCCACGGGCGTGATGCGGCATGCCGACGCCGGCTACGAACTCGCGCGCGACACGGCGCGCGAGGCCGGCTTGAAGCTGCCGATGCTGGGCCGATAACGTGCCATAAGCAAAACGCCGAGTTCATAAAAAACGCGACGCCCACTTCGGCGTCGCGTTTTTCCTTTACACCACCATCCCGCTCATCAAGCCGGGTCGGCGTACTTCAGCGTCCAACTCAACGTGCGGCTCTGCCCCGAGCCGAGCGTGAACGGCTGCGTCGTGCAGGCGAACTTCGAGTGCAACTGCCCGATCGGCGTGGTCGACAGCGGATTGGTCGCGTTGTTCGCCGTGCTGAAGTCGGACAGCGCGCAGCTCGAGAAGCCCGTGGTTGCATAACCGGTGGCCGCGCCGTTGCCGTAATTGACCGATACGCCGTCCGCGTTCGCCGTGGTGCTCGCCAGATCGTTGAACGCCGTGTAATCGGTTTCCACCGCCAGGTTGCCGGTCAGCGTGGCCGAACCGAGCGTGTCGGTGCGCGAGATCGAGCCGTGCGCGAACGTGAGCACCGTATGCGTCTGCAAATCCAGGTCGGTCGACGCGGCGGCGTTCTTCGACGCCACGCGGAACTTCGTCGTGTCGAAGCTCACGACCACCTGGCCGTTGCTCTCCTGCACGTTGAGGTTCTGGTAGTACGTGACCGGCTGGTAGGTCTTGCCGTTGTAGCTGACCTGCGGGATCAGCAGCGCGTAGGCCAGATCGGTGGTGCCGTAGATCAGCTTGTCGGAGAACGGCACCGGGTAGTACGGCGTGAACGAGTTGTAGTCGGGCGCCTGGCTCAGGTTCAGGTTGATCACGCGCTTGCCGTCGCGCACCGTCACGAGCGCCGCGCTGTACGGGTGCGCGGTATCGGTCGGCTGGTTGTACCAGGTCAGCTTGACGTGCGGCTGGGTGCTGTCGAGCCAGGACTGGAACTGCGTGTCGGTCAGCGGCGCGGCCGCGCCGAAGCCGAGCTTGTTCCACCACGCGTTCACATACAGATACTGGTGCAGCAGGCTGAAGTTCTCGCCCATCGCGCGCGGCTTGCCGCGATAGGTATCGGTGCCGCGCCCCTTGACCCACATGTTGACCGACGGCGTGGGCAGCGTCGGGTCGTACCAGTAGTTCTCGAAACGCAGCGCGGCGCGGTAGATATACGCGTAGGCGGCCTGCTTCTCGGCATCGGTCAGCACGCCGGCATTGGCCGCCGCCGTCAGCACCTCCATGAACGCCGAATCGCCGTACGGGCCGATCGAGCGGCCGTAGTTGAAGCCTTCGCCGTCGGTATTGAGCTGCGGCAGGATCAGGTCCACCGACTTGCGCAAGTAGCCCTTCAACTCGGGCGTCAGGTTCGCCTCGTTGCCCATCTCGAACGTGCGCTCCGTCACCTCGCCGATCAGCAGCGTGCTGTAGCGGTCGAAGCGCGCCTGATCGTAGTAGGTCTTGCTGGTGTTCGACGCCTCGTCGGAAAATCCGCCCGACGAATCGTTGCGGATATGGTTGGTCAGCGTGTAAAGCAGGGCGTCGCGCGCGTTCATGGCGGCCACGCTCGCATCCGTCTTCGAAGAAAAGCTCGGACTGCTCCAGCCGAGCTTCTGACGCAGGCCGGCGATGCCGTACGACACCGCGTAGTAGTTCTGAGCAGTATTGAGCGAGGCGATGTCGATCGGCGTGCCGCTGGCCGGGCAGGTGTTGGTCTTGCCGCTGGCGTCGGCGCCGAACATGTCGCAGAACATCAGGCGCTGCTGGAGCGTGGCCTGCATCGTGCTGCTGAACACCTCGTCTAGCATGCCGTGCGCCTGGAAGTTGTTCAGCGCGACCAGGTAGTAGTACTCGCCCCAGGACGTGTTCGCATACAGATAGTTGCTGCCGTTCATGGCCATCATGGCCGTGGTCACCTTCTGGTAGGCGGCCAGGTAATCGGCGTACTGCGGATCGTTCTTCGACTTCATGTCGATCAAAATCCACGACAGGCCGAGCGCGAGCTTGCCGGGCAGGAATTTGTCGCCGGTGTTGGTGTCGAGCACGTGCACGGGGCTGCCGTCGCCGAGGTCCATCACCACCTGCGTGAAATCGGGCGCGGCCTTGATCCGGTCGAACAGCGCACGCATCTGGCCCATCATCGTGATCGGCACGTTCGCGCCGCTCGGCACCGAGGTGGTGGCCGTGCCGTACACGATGCCCTGCAGCGAGGTGGCCAGCGTGGACACGTTGCCCTGGCCGGTCGAACCGCCTGAGCCCGATGCGGGTGGGGTGCTGGTTTCGCCGCCGCAGGCGGCAAGGGCGAGCAGGGCAACGGCGGTGCTGACGGCGAGTGCGGATCGCGTCCGTGTTATCGAAAGCATGGTATCTCCATCGTTTTAATGTTGTGGTGTACGAAACAATTGCGCGGCGAGCGTCAATCCATGTGCGACCTCCTCGTGATGCCGGCAGCGCGTGCTGCCCGATGCGGCCCGATGCGGGACGAACGGTTCCCCGCGACGGCGTTTCGGAAACGGTCGCGGCCAGGCAGCAGCAATCGACGGCCGGTCGGAAACCGGTCGTGCCAGCGTGCAGGGTTTTAAATCATCAGTTATCGGACAACATGGAAAGGCATCGGCCGACGCGCGCGTTGTGGGCGGCATCGCGATCCATCTCCCCCTCGATTGCGGATTCGCAAGATTCTGATACGTCGTCAAACGCCGGCCGTTTCGCCACAGCGGTCGTATGGCGGGGCGGGCTGTCGTCCGTTCGGGCACGGTGACGGACGACTGACTGCAGGCTTACCAATTTGTTGTCGGATATCCTATCTCGTAGAACGCAGGATGCCTGTCGGGGATAACCAGACGTCGTCATCATTGCTGGGCGGGGCGGTGCCGACGAGGTTCGCCGGGGCGGATGGCGCGAGAGCGAGGAGGTCGGATGACGGAACGCCGCCATTGGCCACGCGGTGCGGCGCCACGCGTCATCATGAAAAAGCCCCTCGCCGGCACGCATGCCGACGAGGGGCCAACGCATTGCGAACGGATCGCGGCCGCGAGGCCGCCAGCGCTTATTCGCTACGCTTGCGCGCCACGAACTTGCCGTTGTAGCGCAGCACCGGACGCGTCTGGCGCACCACCGATTCGCCCACCGCCAACTGCCGCAGGGCGACCGCGGCCGGCGGCGTGATCGAGCTGAGCGCAGCGGTGCGCGAGGCCGGCGCGAGCTGCTTCGAGACCAGCAGGTTCGCGTCGTTGCGCAGGTTGGTCAGCAGCACCGGGTCGGTGGTTTTCGACAGTTGCGGCAGCAACGCGCTCCAGGCCGAATCGCTGTAGTTCGTCACGTAGTAGTCGAAGCCGCTCGGGTTCGCGAGCACGGCCGAACAGCCGTCGAGCCGCACCTGCGCCTGCGTGTCCTTCAGCGCGAGCGTGGTGCGCTTGATCAGGCCGTCGCCATAGGCCAGCGTGACCGGCACCGTCCACTGCGTGCCCGGATACGCATTGGTGTTCGGGAACGGCGCCTGTTTGATCGTCACGACGTTCTGGTTCTTGGTCAGATCGCATTGCGCGTCGAGCGTGAGCAGCGGCACGCCGGTCTGGCGCACGAAGCTGTCGCCGATCGGGCCGACCTTCTGGCCGCTGGCGTTCGACAGCGCATCCCACAGCCGCTGCGGCGTGCCGTTGCCGAACGAATAGTCGGCCAGATACTGTTGCAGGCCCTTGCGCATCACGTCGTCGCCGAGATAGCCCTCCAGCATCTTCAGCACGTGGCCGCCCTTGTTGTAGACGAACGCGCCCGCGTTCACCACGAAGTCGTTCGAGCCGAACGCGTTGAAGTTCGGCTGCACCGGGAACGCATTCGGGCCGATGTCGGCGCGGATCACGGCCGCCTTGTCGCCCACGTCCTGCACCCAACTGAAGCGGTCGGGGTGGAACTGGATCGAGGTGCGGGTTTCGAAGTACGTGGCGAACGATTCGTTCAGCCAAACGTCATCCCACCAGTCGAGCGTGACCAGGTCGCCGAACCATTGATGCGAGGCCTCGTGCGTGAGCACTTCCATGCCGTACTTCGACATCGTCGTGCCGGGCTTCGGCAGGATGTCGTCGGCGAATTCGAGGATGGCCCCCCAGTTCTCCATGCCGCCGAAGTTCAGGTCCTTCTGCGCCTTGAACTTGTCGTTGGCCGCCACCGTGTCGAACTTGGTCAGCGGCAGCGGGATGCCGGTATAGCGGTAGTAGTAGTCGAGCGCCTGCTTGGTTTCCTGCATCGCCGGCTTGGCCCATTCGCTCATGCCCGGCGGCGTGAAGATCCGCAGGTGCATGCCCCGGCCGTCGGGCAGCGGGCTCGTGAAGTCGTCTTCCAGCACGTCGAAGCGCCCGCCGCCGAAGAACACCAGGTAGGACGGCATCGGCGGCGTCTTGTCGAACGACACCAGCTTGTAGCCGCCGCCCACGTTCGACGCCGGCTTCTCGGCCGCGTTCGACACCACGCGCCATTCCTGCGGCACCTCGGCCGACACCTCGTAGGTCGGGCGGAACGCCGGCTCGTCCCAGCCCGGGAACCACTGCCGCGACAGATCCGATTCGCCCTGCGTGAGCACCGCGCCGCTGCTGGTGCCGTCGGTGCCCACCAGATCGACGCGGAACATGCCCTCGGCGGCCGAGCAGCCCGGGTACGGATCGTTGTCGCAACTGCCCACCGTGCCCTTGGTCGGATCGCCGTGCGTATCGAAATTGATGATGCCCTGCCATTCCATGTGCAACGAATAGCTGCCGCGCGCGATCGTGCCGCTGGCCGGGCGCAGTTGCACGTAATCGCCCTGGCCCTGCGGCGTGGCGATCAATTGGATGTTGCCCGGCTGCAGCGTGATGCGGCCGTTGGTGAACTGCAGCCGGTGCGCGGCCACCACGATCGCGTCCACCGGCTTCAGCACGTTGATCTCGACGTCGGCGCGGCCCTGGAACTGGTCGAGCGCCGCGCTCGGGCGGAACCACAGCCGGTAATTGACCGGCACCACCGTGTCGGGCATTTCGACGGGGGCGGTGCTGCGGTTCGCGGCTGGTGCGACGGGCGCGGTGGTATTGGCCGTCTGGTTGCCGACGGCGCCGAACGAGACGGCCGAACCGGAGCCGCCGTCGTCGCCGCCGCAGGCGGCCAGGGCGAGCGCGGCCACGAGCGGCAGCAGGCGGAAATGACGAAAATGGCGAAGCGTGATTTCCATACCGATTCCTTTGAAAGTGGAATGAACGGTGAATGGCTGGTTGAAATGCCGCGGGCAATAACATGCCGTCGCCGGTATTTCGCAGCGAAATGAAATGGCATCGAGGTTTGAATGAAACGCGGGGAAGCGCCGGCTAAAGCGCTGGCGCTTTTAAGTAAAGTTCTGCATGTCTGAAGGCCCTGTTGTTTATCAAGCGAGCAGCAACGATCCGCGCTCTATGGCGCCGATTCGTACGCGGGTAAGCATGGCGTGGCCATGCGTTTTCACGCGGCAATGGACGCGCCGCGCGATCTTTTCTGCCAATGACGAATTGATCCGGAGGCCTGACGGTTTGATCCGGACGGTTCAAATGGAAGGCTTGCCGACAATCTCTGAACAACTGCCTGACAATCCAATCCGAGGCTGAATATACAGCGTAATTTTTTGTAATGGTTAAAAAAGTTTGGTGAAATAATTCAGGATGAATTTATTGCCGAATGAGATGCGAAGCATGAAAAAACTGCTGATTCCGGATTGAATCGGCGGCGTCCTCGGACGAATCCGGGTTAGCCCGAATGGTCAGGCCTGCCGGCCTCGTCGATCTTCACTGGATTGGTTGGACCTTTGGTCCGATGGGCGGCCACGGCTCGGCCACCCCTGGATTCACGACATCACCCATAAGGAACGCGATCGATGCCCTTGCGTCTTGACGCCCATCAGCATTACTGGCGAATCGCCGCGCGCGAAGGCGAGTGGCCGCCGCCGAGCCTCGCACCGATTCATCGCGATTTCGGGCCGGCCGATCTCGCGCCGCACTTACATGAAAGGCAGATGGACGGCACCGTGCTCGTGCAGTCGCTGCCGACGCTCGACGACACGCGCGAACTGCTCGCGCTCGCCGACGCCACGCCAAGCGTAAAGGCCGTGGTCGGCTGGGTCGACATGAAAGCGCCCGACGCGCCCGCGCATATCGCCACGTTCGCCGCCGAACCGAAATTTCGCGGCCTGCGCCCGATGCTGCAAGCGCTCGACGACCGCTGGATCGACGACGACGCGCTCGCGCCTGCAGTCGCGGCGATGCTCGCGCACGACCTGCGTTTCGACGCGCTCGTCACGCCCGCGCAACTCGATGCGCTGCATGTGTTCGCGAGCCGCCATCGCGCGCTGCCGATCGTGATCGATCACGCGGCCAAGCCGCCGATCGCACGCGGCGAACTCGCGCCGTGGCACGACGCGATGGCGCGGCTCGCGCAATTGCCGAACGTGTTCTGCAAGCTCTCGGGCCTCTGGACCGAGGCCGATGCACACACCAGCGCGCAACAGATCGGCGCGTTCATCGATGCGGCCGCCTCGCTGTTCGGCCCCGAGCGCCTGATGTGGGGCAGCGACTGGCCGGTGCTGCGGCTCGCGTCGGCGCATGGCGGCTACGCCGATTGGTTCGACACCTGCCACCGCCATTGCACACGCCTGTTCGGCGAGGACGCGACCGCGCTCGACGCGATCTTCGGCGGCACCGCGCAACGCTTTTACCGCATCGGCTGAAGCCCCGGCGGCGCAGGCCGCCGAGGGAAAACCCGCAGCGCGGATGGCGTGACGCGGCCCGGCAACCGACGTATGATGACCATCAAATTGGTTGGACCATTAAACCAATAAGCGCGATGCCGGCACGCCGGCCGCGCCGTTCGCCCTCTCGAAACCCGGCAGTACGCAACACGAAACAAGACAACCGACCATGACGATCATTCGCTCGATGCGCGTCCTCGACGTGCGTTTCCCGACCTCGCAACGGCTCGATGGCTCCGATGCGATGAACCCCGATCCCGATTACTCGGCCGCCTACGTGATCCTCGAAACCGATCGCCCGGGCCTCGAGGGCCACGGCCTGACGTTTACGATCGGGCGCGGCAACGAGATCTGCTGCGCGGCCATCGAAGCCATGCGCCACCTGGTGGTGGGCCTCGATCTCGACTGGATTCGCGAGGACATGGGCCGCTTCTGGCGGCACGTCACGTCCGACAGCCAACTGCGCTGGATCGGCCCGGACAAGGGCGCGATCCACCTCGCCACCGGCGCGGTGGTCAACGCCGCGTGGGACCTGTGGGCCAAGGCCGAGGGCAAGCCGCTGTGGCAGTTGGTGGCCGAGATGACGCCGGCGCAACTGGTGCGCTGCATCGATTTCCGCTACCTCGGCGATTGCCTGACCGAGCAGGACGCGCTGCAACTGCTGGAGCGCCAGGCGCCCGGCAAGGCCGAGCGGATCGAGACGCTGCGGCGCGAGGGCTACCCGTGCTACACGACCTCGGCCGGCTGGCTCGGCTACAGCGACGACAAGCTGCGCCGCCTGTGCCGCGAGGCGGTGGAGGCCGGCTTCGATCACGTCAAGCTCAAGGTGGGCGCGAACCTGGAGGACGACATCCGCCGCGTGACGATCGCGCGCGAGGTGATCGGCCCGGATCGCAAGCTGATGATCGACGCCAACCAGGTGTGGGAAGTGGACGAGGCGATCGATTGGGTGCGCGAGCTGGCGTTCGCCAAGCCGTGGTTCATCGAGGAGCCGACCAGCCCGGACGACGTGGAAGGCCATCGCAAGATCCGCGAGGCGATCGGCCCGGTGCAGGTGGCCACCGGCGAGATGTGCCAGAACCGCGTGCTGTTCAAGCAGTTCATCATGCGCGGCGCGATCGACGTGGTGCAGATCGACGCGTGCCGGCTCGGCGGCGTCAACGAAATCCTGGCCGTGATGCTGATGGCCGCCAAGTACGGCCTCCCGGTGTGCCCGCACGCGGGCGGGGTGGGGCTGTGCGAGTACGTGCAGCATCTGTCGATGATCGATTACGTGTGCATCGCCGGCACCCGCGAGGGGCGCGTGATCGAGTACGTCGATCACCTGCACGAGCATTTCGTCGATCCGTGCGTGATTCGCGACGCGGCCTACCTGCCGCCCGCCGCGCCGGGCTTCTCGATCACCATGAAGCCCGAATCGCTCGAACGCTACCGGTTCCGCGGCGCGCAGGCGCAGCCGGCCGACGCGCTGGCCTGAAGGAGATAACGACATGCATCTCGATCTCGATGGCAAGGTGGTGTTGATCACGGGTGGCGTGTCCGGCATCGGCGGCGCGATCACCGAGGCCGTGGCGGCCGAGGGCGCGATTCCGGTCGTGCTCGATCGCAACCCGCCCGACGAGGCGTTCGCCTCGCGGTTGCGCGATCGCCAGCCGCGCACGCGCTTTTTGCGCACCGACCTGCTCGACGACGCGCAATGCCGCGCGGCCGTCGACACGGCAATCGCCGAATTCGGCCGCATCGACGGCCTTGTCAACAACGCCGGCGCGAACGACGGCGTGGGCCTGGGCGCGGGCCGCGCGGCGTTCGTGGCCTCGCTCGAACGCAACCTGGTGCATTACTACGCGATGGCGCACTACTGCGAGCCGCACCTGAAGGCGAGCCGCGGCGCGATCGTCAACATCTCGTCGAAGACGGCGCTGACCGGGCAGGGCGGCACCAGCGGCTACTGCGCGGCCAAGGGCGCGGTGCTGTCGCTCACGCGCGAATGGGCCGCGTCGCTGGCCGCCGACGGCGTGCGCGTGAACGCCGTGGTGCCGGCCGAGGTGATGACGCCGCTCTACGAAACCTGGCTCGGCAGCTTCGACGATCCGGCCGCCAAGCTCGACGCGATCACGCAGCGCATCCCGTTCGGCAAGCGCATGACCATGCCCGCCGAGATCGCCTCGACCGCCGTGTTCCTGCTGTCGCCGCGCGCCTCGCACACCACCGGCCAGTGGCTGTTCGTCGACGGCGGCTACACGCACCTGGATCGCGCGCTCGGCTGAGGGCGGCCCCACACACAAGGAGACATGACGATGCGGCACTGCCTGGCGCTGGACCTGAAGGACGATCCCGAATCGATCGCGCGCTACGAGGCGCATCACGCGCGGATCTGGCCGGAGATCGCCGCGCACCTGCGCGGGCAGGGCGTGCGCGAGATGGAAATCTGGCGGATCGGCAACCGCCTGACGATGGTGATGGAAACGGACGACGCGGTGTTCGACGCTGCCCGCATGGCGGCGGCGAGCCTTGCCGACCCGAAGGTAGTGGAGTGGGAGACGCTGATGGGCACGTTCCAGCAGCCGACCCCGTGGACCCCGGCCGGAACCAAATGGACGCCGATGGCGCGCGTTTTCGATCTGGCCGGGCAATGACGACAGCCGGCGACGGCACCCCGTAACAGCACATCGAGACTGACACGGAAGGAGACAGGAATCATGCAACAGGCATCGGGAGCCGGCTTGGCGCCGGCCGGCACGGCCGAACGTTCGCGCGACTGGCGCACGGCGTTCATTTTGGTGACCAGCCTCTTTTTCATGTGGGGGCTGTCGTACGGTTTGCTCGACGTGCTGAACAAGCATTTTCAGGACGTGCTGCACGTCAGCAAGGCGCAGTCGGGCCTGTTGCAGGGCGCGTATTTCGGCGCGTATTTCGTGATGGCGATTCCGGCCGCGATGCTGATGGAGCGCTTCGGCTACAAGCGCGGCATCCTGCTGGGCCTGGCGCTCTACGCGATCGGCGCGCTGCTGTTCATTCCGGCCTCGTCGGTGGCGAGCTTCCCGTTCTTCCTGTTCGCGCTGTTCGTGATCGCCTCGGGCCTCGGCTGCCTGGAGACGGCCGCCAACCCGTACGTGACCGAGCTCGGCACGCCCGAGACGGCCGAGCGGCGGCTCAATCTTTCGCAGTCCTTCAATGGCCTCGGCAGCTTTCTCGGGCCGCTGATCGGCGGTGCGTTCTTCTTCCGCGCGTCGGCCGCGCCGCAGGTGGCCAGCGAAGGGCTGGGCTCGGTGCGGATCACCTACGTGGCGATCGCCGTGGTGGTGGTGTTGCTGGCGCTGCTGATCGCGCGCACCCCGATGCCCGACATCCGCCGCGCGGCCTCGCCGGCGCAGCGGGCGGCGGGCGCCTCGGTCTGGTCGCGGCCGCACTTCGTCGGCGGGATCGTCGCGCAGTTCTTCTACGTGGCCGCGCAGGTGGGCGTGGGCGCGTTCTTCATCAACTACGCGATCGTCCACTGGCCCGATCTCACGGCGCAGCGCGCCTCGTTCATGCTGTCGGTGGCGTTGCTGCTGTTCATGGCGGGGCGCTTCATCAGCACGGCCGTGATGGCGAAGGTGTCGCCCGCCGCGATGCTGACCGTCTATGCGCTCGCCAACGTGGTGCTGACGGCGGTGGTGCTGGCCGGCATTCCGGTGGTGTCGGTGCTGGCGCTGATCGGCGTGTTCTTCTTCATGTCGATCATGTTCCCGACCATCTTCGCGCTCGGCGTCAAGGATCTCGGGCCGCACACCAAGCGCGGCGCGTCGTATCAGGTGATGTCGATCGTCGGCGGCGCGATCATGCCCTACGCGATGGGCCGGGTGGCCGATACCTCGGGCGTGAGCATCGCCTACGCGCTGCCGCTGGTGTGCTTCGCGATCGTCGCGTGGTATGGCTGGCGCGGCAGCCGCGTGGTGGATGCCTGAGCGCGTGGGGCGGGGCGAGCGCGCATGGTCCGGCTGCGCGCGGGCCGCTGGCCCCGGCCCAATACACGGCGTCGCGCGCGCCCGGCGCCGCAGCGGCGGCGGCCCGGCGGCGCGGACGTATTAGAATCGGCATCTGGCTCGCGGTCGTTGCCTGAACGGCAACGGC
>NZ_BAAILN010000092.1:457730-471700 GCF_054589155.1 Burkholderia sp. 3C | reverse complement strand
CGCGCGGCGCAGGGTGGGGCGGCCCCTGGCGAGCCGGCCGCCCGCGCCGCGCGCCATGCAGTGGGTTGGATCGAATTCGGCGCGTCGGACGATCGCGCCGGCGCCTTCCGGCAGCGCGATCGCCGCCTGAAAGCGCACCGCCGTATCGCGCGCAAGCCTGCGCACGGTGCGGCATAATCGTTCAGGTTTGCATCGGCGGGCGCTCAAAAGGCGCCTGTTGTGGTGCGCAGCGGTGCGTCGCGGCGAGCCCAAAGGCCTCATTCGCCACGACCCCCGTTTTCCCGGTCACTTTCTGTTTCGCTACCACAACAATGCCCGCATACCGTTCCAAAACATCCACCGCCGGCCGCAACATGGCAGGCGCGCGCTCGCTCTGGCGCGCCACCGGCATGAAGGACGAAGATTTCTCGAAGCCGATCATCGCGGTCGTCAATTCGTTCACGCAATTCGTGCCCGGCCACGTCCACCTGAAGGACCTCGGCCAACTGGTCGCGCGTGAAATCGAAGCCGCCGGCGGCGTCGCCAAGGAATTCAACACCATCGCCGTCGACGACGGCATCGCGATGGGCCACGACGGCATGCTGTATTCGCTGCCGAGCCGCGAGATCATTGCCGACTCGGTCGAGTACATGGTCAACGCGCACTGCGCCGACGCGATGGTCTGCATCTCGAACTGCGACAAGATCACCCCCGGCATGCTGATGGCCGCGATGCGCCTGAACATCCCGGTGATCTTCGTGTCGGGCGGCCCGATGGAAGCCGGCAAGGCCAAGCTGGCCGTGCCCGGCACCAACACCATTCAGATCAAGAAGCTCGACCTGATCGACGCCATGGTGATGGCCGCCGACAGCAAGGTCAGCGACGAGGACGTGGCCGAAGTCGAACGCTCGGCCTGCCCGACCTGCGGTTCGTGCTCGGGCATGTTCACCGCCAACTCGATGAACTGCCTGACCGAGGCGCTGGGCCTGTCGCTGCCGGGCAACGGCACGGTGGTCGCCACGCACGCCGATCGCGAACAACTGTTCAAGCGCGCCGGCAGCCGCATCGTCGAACTGGCCCGCCAGTACTACGAGCAGGAAGACGAGAACGTGCTGCCGCGCTCGGTCGGCTTCAAGGCGTTCGAGAACGCCATGACGCTCGACATCGCGATGGGCGGTTCGACCAACACGATTCTTCACGTGCTGGCGATCGCGCAGGAAGCCGAGATCGATTTCTCGATGGCCGACATCGATCGCCTGTCGCGCGTCGTGCCGCAGCTGTGCAAGGTTGCGCCGAACACCAACAAGTACCACATCGAGGATGTGCATCGCGCCGGCGGCATCATGGCGATCCTCGGCGAGCTCGAACGCGCCGGCAAGCTGCACACCGACGTGCCGACCGTGCACGCTCCGACGCTCGGCGCGGCCCTCAAGCAGTGGGATATCGTGCTGACCGACGACGCGGCCGTGAAGAAGTTCTACATGGCCGGCCCGGGCGGGATTCCCACCCAGGTGGCGTTCAGCCAGGACGCGCGCTGGCCGAGCCTCGATCTCGACCGCGCCGAAGGCTGCATCCGCTCGTATGAGCACGCGTTCAGCAAGGAAGGCGGCCTGGCCGTGCTGACCGGCAATATCGCGCTGAACGGCTGCGTCGTGAAGACGGCCGGCGTGGACGAATCGATCCTGGTGTTCGAAGGCCCGGCGCATGTGGTCGAGTCGCAGGACGAAGCGGTCGAGAACATCCTTGCCGACCAGGTCAAGGCCGGCGACGTGGTGGTGGTGCGCTACGAAGGCCCGAAGGGCGGCCCGGGCATGCAGGAAATGCTCTACCCGACCAGCTACATCAAGTCGAAGGGCCTGGGCAAGGCGTGCGCGCTGCTGACCGACGGCCGGTTCTCGGGCGGCACGTCGGGCCTGTCGATCGGTCATTGCTCGCCGGAAGCGGCAGCGGGTGGCGCGATCGGCCTGGTGCGCAACGGCGACCGCATTCGCATCGACATCCCGAACCGCACGATCGACGTGCTGGTCAGCGATGAAGAACTGGCGAAGCGTCGCGCCGAGCAGGACGCGAAGGGCTGGAAGCCGGCGCTGCCGCGTCCGCGCAAGGTGTCGGCGGCGCTGAAGGCGTACGCGAAGCTGGTGATGTCAGCGGACAAGGGCGCGGTGCGGGATCTGTCGCAGCTTGAGGATTGAGCATCGCCTGCCGATTGCGTCGCCGCAGTTGAGAAACGCCACCCTTCGGGGTGGCGTTTTGCTTTGAAGTCGTGGCCTCGAGCTTTCAGCGACATGAACGAGTCATGTCGTCTCAGTAAGGTATTGATTTGTCAGAGTTATGCCTCGGTTTTCGCCCCTTCAAAGCGGCGGCTTCAGGCCGTTAACAGAGGCTTCGCATGCTCCATGCGACAGTACCTTTCAAAAGATCCTCAATGAAGCTCAGTCGTAAGATTCCTCTCGCGTTTTCCCTTTCTCTGACGTTGATGGCCGCCGGCGCCTTTTACGGCATCCACACGCTCAACGACGCCATCGATACCTATCGCACCAGCGTGCAGGACGCCGCCGCGAACGAGCGCATGGTGTCCGCGACGCTCGTGGCGTTCAAGCTTCAGGTGCAGGAGTGGAAGGACACGCTGCTGCGCGGCAAGGATCCGGACAAGCTCGACCGTTACTGGAGCGCGTTCCAGAAACGCGAAGCCGCCGTTGCCGATTCGGCGGCCAGGCTCGAGGCGAAGTTGCCCGACGGCGAGGCGCGCACGCTCGTCACGCAGTTTGCGGCAGCGCATGCCGAGATGGGCAAGGGCTACCGGAAGGGCTTCGAGGCGTTCAAGGCGGCCGGCGAAGATCCGGCCGCAGGCGACGCGGTGGTGGCCGGCGTGGATCGCGCGCCGTCGACGCTGCTCGACCAGGCCGCGCAATTGATCGCCGCCGACAACGCCCGCATCGCGGCCGACGCGGCCACCGAAGCGCAGCGCGCTACTGTCGTCAGCGCTGTGATCGCAGCGCTCGTGTTCGTGTTGGGGCTGGCGGGCGGGATCGTGTTCGGCCGGGCCGTGACGCGGCCGCTGCATCGCGCCGTGGCGTTCGCGCGCGACGTGGCGGATGGCGACCTGTCGACGGACCTGCACGCGCACGGCGACGACGAAACGGCCAAGCTGCTGGCCGCGCTCGCGCAGATGCAGGCCAGCCTCGCACGCGTGGTCAGCGACGTGCGCCACAACGCCGTCGGCGTGGCTGCCGCGAGTGCGCAGATCGCGGCCGGCAACCTGAACCTGTCGCAGCGCACCGAGGAGCAGGCCGCGTCGCTCGAACAGACGGCCGCGAGCATGGAGCAACTGACGGCGACCGTGAAGACCAGCGCCGAGAACGCGCGGCAGGCGTCCGAGCTGGCCGGCGCCGCCGCGCAGACGGCCACGCAAGGCGGCGCGGTGATGCGCGACGTGATCGGCACGATGCAGTCGATTGCGGACAGCTCGAACAAGGTCGTCGAGATCATCGGCATGATCGACGGCATCGCGTTCCAGACCAACATCCTGGCGCTGAATGCCGCCGTGGAAGCGGCGCGCGCGGGCGAGCAGGGGCGCGGCTTCGCGGTGGTGGCGGGCGAAGTACGCACGCTGGCGCAGCGTTCGGCCGCGGCGGCGCGCGAGATCAAGACGCTGATCGCGCAATCCACCGAGCGCGTGGCGGCCGGCTCGTCGCAAGTGGCTAGCGCGGGCGAGATCATCGACCGGATCATCGGTTCGGTGCAGCGCGTGACGGATATCGTCGGCGAGATTTCGGGCGCGGCCGGCGAGCAATCGACCGGGATCGCGCAGGTGAATCTGGCGGTGACGCAGCTCGACGAGGTGACGCAGCAGAATGCGGCGCTGGTGGAGCAGGCGTCGGCGGCGGCGCATGCGCTGGCCGATCAGGCGCAAGGGTTGAGGGAAGCGGTGGCGGCGTTTCGGTTGCGGGAAGCGATGGCGGCTTGAGTCAAGGCGGGCGGGCGCGCCGATTCTTCGCCCGCTGGTGTGGTCGGCGTGTCGCTCACTACGCCCAGGCCGGATTCACGCTACGGTTCAACGACGCCCCATGAAAAATGCCGCCCCGAGGGGCGGCATCCGGATTCACCGCGAGGCCGGCATCGCGCCGGCCATCGTGCGTTACTGAATCTTCGCTTGCGCGCGCAGCTTCTCTTCGAACGCCTGCAGCTTCTGCTGCACGATCTGCTGCGCCAGTTGCGCCTTGACCTGTTCGAACGGCGGCGGGGCGATCGCGCGGATATCGTCGACGCGGATGATGTGCCAGCCGAACTGCGTCTTGACCGGCGTATCGGTCATTTGGCCCTTCTGCAGATGCTGGGCCGCGTTGGCGAATTCCGGCACGAACGACTTCGGGTCCGCCCAATCCAGATCGCCGCCGTTCTTCGCGGAACCCGGGTCCTTCGAGAACTGCTTGGCCAGATCCTCGAAGTTCGCGCCGCCCTTGATCTTCGCGATCAGATCCTTGGCCTGCTGCTCGTTGTCGACCAGGATGTGATGCAGGTGGTATTCGCTGCCGGCCGCGCTCTTGGCCAGTTGGTCGTACTGCGCCTTGACCTCGGCGTCGCTCGGCTTGTTCTGCTTGACGAAATTCTCGATCAGCGCGCGCAGCACCACGGTCTGCTGGGCGATCGCCACTTGCTGCTTCACGTCGGGCTGGTTCGGCACGCCTTCCTTCAGCGCTTCCTGCATGAGGATTTCTCGATTGACCAGCTCCTGGCTCACCATCTTGCGCAGCTGGTCGGAATCCTGCTGACCTTGCTGGACAAGTTGCGCGACCATCGCGTCGACGCGCGCTTTCGGGATCGGCGAGCCGTTCACGACGGCAACGTTTTGAGCAAAAGCCGGTGCGGCGACAAAGGCGGCCGCCGCAACCCACAGGCGGGGAGATTTCAGGATCATCGGGAACAATTCCTAGTGAGACTTAATGTGAGGAGACGTTGAACTCATCGGGCGCGTAGGCCACGATCGCGAGCGCGTGAATGCCGCGCTGCATCGCATCAGCGAGCGCATCATACACCAGCCGATGTCGCGCCACGCGCGACTTGCCGGCGAACGCGGCAGCCACGATCGTGACCGTATAGTGCCCGCCGGCTGCGGCACCCGCGTGACCGGCGTGCTGCGCGCTGTCGTCGCTGATCTGCAGCGATTCGGGGGCGAGGGCGGCGGTGAGCCGGGCCTCGATTTGCGCGATGCGCCCGTCGGGCGTCGCGTCGAGAAATGCGTCGGACATCGTCATTCGTCTTCTTTAAGGTATTTCGCGAGCCACAGGCTCTGCAGGATGATGAACACGAACATCGCGCCGGTGGTGCCGAACAGCTTGAAGTTGACCCACTGCGACGGCGTGTAGTGATCGACCACGTAGAGGTTCGCCACGCCGAGCACGACGAAGAACAGCCCCCACGCGATGTTGAGCTTGTCCCAGATCGGATGCGGCAGCGTCAGTTGCTTGCCCATCATCTTCTCGATCAGGTTGCGGCCGAACAGGTAGCGCGCGCCGATCAGGATCACGGCGAACAGCCAGTACAGCACGGTGGGCTTCCACTGGATGAACTTCTCGTTGTGCAGCACGAGCGTGGCGCCGCCGAACACGACGATCACGCCGAGGCTGACCCACAGCATCGTGTCGACCTTCTTGTGACGGTAGGCCGACCAGGCGACCTGCAACAGCGTTGCGACGATGGCCACGGCCGTCGCGGTGAAAATGCCCCAGACCTTGAAGGCAACGAAAAACAGGATGATCGGAAACAGATCGAACAGGAATTTCATGGTGATCGGGGCTGGGTGACGCGCCGGGCGCCGGATGGCCGGGCTGCGCCACCGTTATGGGGCTGCGCCGCGCCAGGCCATCGCGATGGCGGCCCGTGCGGCGGGTTTCGCCGGCAGGCAAACGTAACGCGCCGCGGAAGGCGGCGTGCTGCGTTGCATCAATTGCCGGCGTCAGGCTCGAAGTTTAACGCAGCCGAATTGATGCAGTAGCGCAGGCCGGTCTTGTCGCGCGGGCCGTCCTCGAACACGTGGCCCAGGTGCGCGCCGCAATGATTGCAACGCACCTCCACGCGGACCATGCCGTGGGTGCGGTCGGTCTTCTCCTCGATCACCTCGCCGTTGAGCGGCTTGAAGTAGCTGGGCCAGCCGCAGCCGGAATGGAACTTCGCGCCCGATTCGAACAGCGGCGTGTCGCAAACCACGCAGTGATAGATGCCGGCGTCCTCGACATCGGTGTATTCGCCGGTGAACGCCCGCTCGGTGGCGGCGTGCTGCGTCACTTCGTACTGCATCGGCGTGAGGCGCTCGCGCAGGTCGGCGTCGTCCTTCTGGTACGGGTAGTCGCGGTCGTGGTGATCGTGGGACATGGTGGTGTTTCTCCAGGGGATGCGGGGCGCGGCGGCGTCAGGACGAACAGCTCACTTCGAGCGAGGTCGCCCAGTCCGGCGGCAGCGCGGCGTAGGCCTCGTGCTCGGGCTGCTCGTCGAACGGGCGGCGCAGGATCTTTGCGAGCCGCTCGACTTCGGAATAGTCCTTCTCGGCGGCGCGACGGATCGCCGTTTCGGCGAGATGGTTGCGCAGCACGTATTTCGGATTGACGCGGTTCATCGCGGCGGCGCGTTCGGCGTCGTCGCGCGTTTCGGCGGCCAGCCGCGCGCGGTATTGCTCGGCCCAGCCGTCGAACGCGGCGCGGTCGATGAACAGGTCGCGCACCGGCGCGTCGTTCGACGCATCGTGCTTCGAGAGCTGCGCGAGGCGGCGGAACGTCAGCGTGAAATCGGCGCGGCTGCCGTTCATGATTTCGAGCAACTGGTTGGCCAGCGCAGCGTCGCCTTCCAGTTCGAGCGCGAGGCCGAGCTTGGCGCGCATCGCGCCTTCGAGCGCCGGGCCGAAGGTTTCGGGGAAGCGCGACAGCACGGCCTGCGCGTCTTCCACGGCGCGTTCGGTGCGCGGGTCGTCGTCGAGATCGGTGCGTTGCTGGCCGATCAGCGGCAGCAGCGCCTGCGCGAGGCAGAAGCAGTTCCAGTGCGAAATGCGCGGCTGCATGCGGTATGCGTAGCGGCCCTGCTGATCGGTGTGATTGCAGATGTGGTTCGCGTCGAAGCCGTCGACGAAGCCGAACGGGCCGTAATCGAGCGTCAGGCCGAGGATCGACATGTTGTCGGTGTTCATCACGCCGTGGCAGAAGCCCACCGCCTGCCATTGCGCGACCATCGCCGCCGTGCGCTGCATCACGGCGTCGAGCAACGCGAGGTACGGGTCCTCGGTGTCGCGGCAGGCCGGGTAGAAGCGGTCGATGACCTGATCGGCCAGTTGCTTGAGCAGATCGGGCCGGTCGTTCGAGAACCAATGCTCGAAATGGCCGAAGCGCACGAAGCTCTCGGCCACGCGCGTGACCACGGCGGCCGTTTCGACGGTTTCGCGGATCACGGTTTGATCCGAGCCGGTCACGGCCAGCGCGCGCGTGGTGGGGATGCCGAGGTGGTGCATCGCTTCCGAGCACAGGAACTCGCGGATCGACGAGCGCAGCACGGCGCGACCGTCGCCCATCCGCGAATACGGGGTGCGGCCCGCGCCCTTGAGCTGCAACTCGAAGCGGCGGCCGTCATGCTCGATCTCGCCCACCGTCAGCGCGCGGCCGTCGCCGAGCTGGCCGGCCCACACGCCGAACTGGTGCCCGGAATAGACGGTGGCGTACGGCATCGCCTCGGCAGGCCAGTCGCGGGTGGGGTTGCCGCTCAACAGCGCGGCGAAGCCCGGCAGATCGCGGATCGCGGGGTCGAGGCCGAGTTCGCGCGCCACCTCGCTCGAGAAGCCCACCACGTAGGGCTCGGGCAGCGGCGCGGCGGGCAGGCGCGTCAGGAACGCGGGGCCGAGCGAGAGGAACGCGTCGTCGCGCGGGGCGGCGAGCGAGGCGGCGAGATCGGGGAGAGTGGCAGCCAAATGGGGTTCGCTTCTGGATAACGACAAGTTGAACGGCACGACACAAGCCGATATTGTAATTCCGCGCCGCGCGGGCCGCTTGCGGCGAGGGAGACACCTGTCGAAGTCGGATCCAACCGGGAGAGCTGGACGATGAGCATGACGCAGAACCCGCCCTTGCTGGGCCAGATGATGGACGTGCCGCTGCTGGTGTCGTCGCTGATCGCGCACGCCGCGCGTCATATGGGCGACGCCGAGATCGTTTCGCGGCGCGTCGAGGGTGATATCCACCGTTACACCTATCGCGACTGCGAGCGGCGCGCCAGGCAGTTGGCGCAGGCGCTGCTGCGGGCCGGCGTGGCGCCCGGCGAGCGGGTTGGCACGCTGGCCTGGAACGGCTATCGCCATCTGGAGGCCTATTACGGCATCAGCGGGATGGGCGCCGTCTGCCATACGATCAATCCGCGCCTGTTTCCCGAGCAACTCGTCTATATCGTCAATCACGCCGACGATCAATTTGTGCTGTTCGACATCAGCTTCGCGCCGCTCGTGGAGCGGCTCGCACCGCTTTGCCCGAACGTGCGCGGCTGGATCGCGATGACCGACGAGGCGCATTTGCCGCAAACATCGGTTGCGCTGCTCGCGTACGAAACGCTTCTGGCCGCCGAGGATGGCCGCTACGACTGGCCGCTGCTCGACGAGCGCCAGGCGTCCTCGCTCTGCTACACGTCGGGCACCACCGGCCATCCGAAGGGCGCGCTCTATTCGCACCGCTCGACGGTGCTGCACGCCTATGCCGCCGCGCTGCCCGACGCGATGGGGCTGTCGGCGCTCGATGCGGTGCTGCCGGTCGTGCCGATGTTCCACGTCAACGCCTGGGGCCTGCCGTACGCGGTGCCGCTGACCGGCGCCAAGCTCGTGCTGCCGGGCAAGGATCTCGACGGCAAGTCGCTCTACGAACTGATGGAACGCGAGCGCGTGACCTGTTCGGCCGGCGTGCCGACGGTCTGGCTCGGCCTGCTGAACCATTTGCGGGAAACCGGCGCGCGCTTCACGACCATGGCGCGCACCGTGATCGGCGGCTCGGCCTGCCCGCCGGCCATGCTGCGCGCGTTCGAGGACGATTACGGCGTGCAGGTGATCCACGCGTGGGGCATGACGGAGATGTCGCCGCTCGGCACGCTGGCGCGGCTGACCTGGGCGCAATCGCAGCGCGACCAGGCCGCGCGCCGCCATTCGCTCGAAAAGCAGGGGCGCGTGATCTATGGCGTGGACATGCGGATCGTCGGCGACGACGGCCAGCCGCTGCCGTGGGACGGCGTGGCGTTCGGCGAATTGCAGGTGCGCGGGCCGTGGGTCATCGAGCAGTATTTCGGCGCGGACGGCGCTGCCTCGCCACTCGTCGACGGCTGGTTCCCGACCGGCGACGTGGCGACCATCGACCCGGACGGCTTCCTGCACATCACCGACCGCAGCAAGGATGTCATCAAGTCGGGCGGCGAATGGATCAGCTCGATCGACCTGGAGAACGTGGCGGTGGCGCACCCGGCCGTGGCCGAGGCGGCCTGCATCGCCTGCGCGCATCCGAAATGGACCGAGCGGCCGTTGCTGGTGGTGGTGCCGCGCGCTGGCATGACGGTCACGCGCGACGAGCTGATCCGCTTTTACGACGGCAAGGTCGCGAAATGGTGGGTGCCCGACGACGTGGTGTTCGTCGATGCGCTGCCGCATACGGCCACCGGCAAGCTGCAGAAGCTGAAGCTGCGCGAGATGTTTCGCGATCACGTGCTGCCCGGCGTCGACGCGATCGATTGCCCGATGGAGCCGCTGCCGATGCGTCCGGCGCAGTCCTGAACGGGCGCGGGCGGGCGGTAGGGCTGGCCGGCCGCCGCCCGGCTTTGCGTTCCCACCCTGGTTGGCGGGCCTGCTCGCGCCCGTATTCCAGGTTTCGCCCCCCCGCTTATCTCTCAATTGAACGATCGTGCTTTTCTGGGTATGCTGCTCCGGTTTGCTCGCGTGCGGCGGTGCCGCCGTGCGCGCACAATGACCGTCAACGCTGACGACGCGCCGCCGCAACGGCCCGCGTAACCGCATGGAGGCAGGCAGATGGCAGTGGATTACACGACTCGCGACGGCGTCGCCGTCCTTACGCTCAACAATCCGCCCGTCAACGGGCTCGGCTATTCGACGCGCGCCGGCCTGATGGCGGGCCTCGATCGCGCGCTGGCCGATCCGGCCGTCAAGGCGATCGTGCTGACCGGCGCGGGGCGCGCGTTCTCGGGCGGCGCCGACATCACCGAATTCAATACGCCGAAGGCGTTGCAGGAGCCGAACCTGCACACCACCATTGCGGCGGTCGAGGCCAGCGCCAAGCCGGTGGTGGCCGCCGTGCACAGCGTGGTGATGGGCGGCGGGCTGGAGCTGGCGCTCGGCGCGCATTACCGGATCGCCGCGCCCGGCACCCAGGTGGCGCTGCCCGAGGTCAAGATCGGCCTGTTGCCCGGCGCGGGCGGCACGCAGCGGCTGCCGCGCGCGGTGGGCCTCGAAACGGCGCTGAACATGATCGTGTCGGGCGCGCCGGTGCCGTCCGAGCAACTGGCTCAAAGCGGCCTGTTCGACGAACTGGCCGAGGGCGACTTGCTCGACGCGGCCGTGGCATTCGCGCAGCGCGTCGGCGCGCAGCCCGGCCCGCATCCGCGCGTGCGCGACCGCACGATCGAGCATCCGAACGCGGCCGGCTTCATCCAGTTCGCGCGCAACAGCGCGAAGGCCGCCGCGCCGAACTACCCGGCGCCGCACAAGTGCATCGACGCGATCGAATCGGGCGTGCTGCATGGCTTCGATCGAGGCCTGATCGACGAGCGCGAGGGCTTCGTCGCGCTGGTGCAGACGCCCGAAAGCCGCGCGCTGCGTCACGCGTTCTTCGGCGAGCGCGCCGCGAGCAAGATTCCCGACGTGCCGGCCGATACGCCCGTGCGCGAGATCCGCCGGGTCGGCGTGATCGGCGCGGGCACGATGGGCGGCGGCATCACCATGAATTTCCTGAATGCGGGGCTGCCCGTCACGCTGCTCGAAACGCAGCAGGACGCGCTCGATCGCGGGCTGGCGACGATCCGCAAGAACTACGAGGCGCAGGTCAGGAAGGGCAAGCTCAGCGAGGCGAAGCTCGAAGCGCGCATGGCGCTGATCGCGCCGACGCTCGCCTATGACGACCTGAAGGACGCCGACCTGATCGTCGAGGCCGTGTTCGAGGAACTGGGTGTGAAGGAGCAGGTGTTCCGTCAACTCGACGCGGTGGCCAAGCCCGGCGCGATCCTGGCCTCGAACACCTCGACGCTCGACGTGAACAGGATTGCCGCGTTCACGCAGCGTCCGCAGGACGTGGTCGGCCTGCACTTCTTCAGCCCGGCCAACGTCATGAAGCTGCTCGAAGTGGTGCGCGGCGCGCAAACCGCCAAGGACGTGCTGGCCACCGTCATGCAGGTCGCCAAGAAGATCCGCAAGACGGCCGTGGTGTCGGGCGTGTGTGATGGCTTCATCGGCAACCGCATGATCGAGCAGTACATCCGCCAGGCGCTGTTCATGCTGGAGGAGGGTGCGTTGCCCGCGCAGGTCGACCGCGCGATCGAGGCGTTCGGCTTCGCGATGGGGCCGTTTCGCATGAGCGACCTGGCCGGCAACGATATCGGCTGGGCGATCCGCAAGCGCCGTTACGTCGAGCAGCCCGATCTGCACTATTCGAAGATCGCCGACCGGCTGTGCGAGCAGGGCCGTTTCGGCCAGAAGACCGGCGCGGGCTGGTACGACTACCAACCGGGCGAGCGGCGCGCGAAACCGTCGAAGCTGGTCGACGAACTCGTGCTCGCGTATTCGAAGCAAGCCGGCGTTGAGCGCCGCGCGATCGCCGACGAGGAGATCGTCGAGCGGCTCGTGTATGCGCTAGTCAACGAGGGCGCGAAGATTCTCGAGGAAGGCATCGCCTCGAAGGCGTCCGACATCGACATGGTCTATCTGACCGGCTATGGCTTCCCGCTCTGGCGCGGTGGCCCGATGCTGTACGCCGACACGGTCGGCCTCTACAACGTCGAGCGCGCGATGCGCCGCTACGCGGCCGGCGCGAACGGCGACGCGTGGCAACCGGCGTCGTCCATTGCGGCGCTGGCCGCGAGCGGCAAGGGCTTCAACGGTTGAGGAGCGAAGCGATGATGCGAACCGACGACGTGCTGCTCGTGATCGACGTGCAGAACGATTTCATGCCGGGCGGCGCGCTGGCGGTGACCGACGGCGATGCCGTGGTGCCGGTCGTCAACCGGCTCGCCCGGCGTTTCGAGCAGGTGGTGATCACGCAGGATTGGCACCCGCGCGCGCATGTGTCGTTCGCGGCCAACCACCCGGGGCGTGAGCCGTTCTCGATGCTCGCGCTGCCGTACGGCGAGCAGGTGCTGTGGCCGGTGCACTGCGTGCAGGACACGCCGGGCGCGGCACTGCATCGCGATCTCGACGTGCCGCAGGCGCGGCTCGTGATCCGCAAGGGGCTGGATGCTTCGGTCGACAGCTATTCGGCGTTCGTCGAAGCCGATCGTGCGACGCCGACCGGGCTGGCCGGCTATCTGCACGCGCTCGGCGCGAAGCGCGTGTGGTGCTGCGGCCTCGCGACCGATTACTGCGTGGCGTGGTCGGCGCTCGACGCGCGCGCGGCCGGCTTCGAGGCCGCCGTGATCGAGGACGCGTGCCGCGCCATCGACCTGAACGGCTCGCTCGAGCGCGCCTGGCGCGAACTCGACGCCGCCGGCGTGGCGCGCGTGCAGTCGGAGGCGGTGCGCGTCTGAGCGCGCTTTCACATAGCCCGATGCCAATTCAACGCAGCGTCATCGCGCTGCAAGCCATTCCTACCCGGAGACAGGCATGACCGAAGCCGTAATCGTATCCACCGCCCGCACCGCGCTGGCCAAATCGTGGCGCGGCGCGCTCAACATGACGCACGGCGCGACGCTCGGCGGCCATGTGGTGGCCGCCGCCGTCGAACGCGCGAAGCTCGATCCCGCGCGCGTCGAGGACGTGCTGATGGGCTGCGCGAACCCCGAAGGCGCGACCGGCGCCAACATCGCGCGCCAGATCGCGCTGCGCGCCGGCTTGCCGGTATCGGTGCCGGGCATGACCGTCAACCGCTTCTGTTCGTCGGGATTGCAGACCATCGCACTGGCCGCGCAACGCGTGATCGCGGGCGAAGGCGAGGTGTTCGTGGCGGGCGGCGTGGAATCGATCTCGTGCGTGCAGAACGAGATGAACCACCACATGCTCCAGGAAGGCTGGCTGCGCGAGCACAAGCCCGAGATCTACTGGAACATGCTGCAGACGGCCGAGAACGTCGCCAAGCGCTACGGCATCGCCAAGGCACGGCAGGACGAATACGGCGTGCAGTCGCAACTGCGCGCGGCGGCCGCGCGCGAGGCCGGGCGCTTCGATGCCGAGATCGTGCCGATCACGGTGCTGGCGGGCGTCGCCGACAAGGCCACCGGCCGGCTGTTCACGCGCGAGGTGACGCTGTCGGCCGATGAAGGCATCCGCGCCGACACCACGCTCGACGGCGTCGCGAAGATCCGCTCGGCTGTGCCCGGCGGCGTGATCACGGCCGGCAACGCGAGCCAGTTCTCGGACGGCGCGTCGGCCTGCGTGGTGATGGACGCCAAGCTGGCCGAGCGCGAGGGGCTGACGCCGCTCGGCATCTTCCGCGGCTTCGCGGTGGCCGGTTGCGAGCCCGACGAAATGGGCATCGGCCCGGTGTACGCGGTGCCGAAGCTGCTCAAGAAGGCGGGCCTGAAGGTTTCCGACATCGATCTGTGGGAGCTGAACGAGGCGTTCGCGGTGCAGGTGCTGTATTGCCAGGACACGCTCGGCATCCCGGCGGACCGGCTCAACGTGAACGGCGGCGCGATCGCGGTCGGCCATCCGTACGGCGTGTCGGGCGCGCGGCTGACCGGCCACGCGCTGATCGAGGGCAAGCGGCGCGGCGCGAAGTACGTGGTGGTGACGATGTGCATCGGCGGCGGGCAGGGCGCGGCCG
>NZ_BAAILN010000092.1:454594-457594 GCF_054589155.1 Burkholderia sp. 3C | reverse complement strand
CGGGCGGTCGCATGTCGGCCGTTCGCGCCGCCCGCAAGTTTGGTAGGCTTCGGGTCTGAATGGCCGGCGCATGCCGGCTTCGGCAACCCCTCGACTCGTCAAGCAGGAAGGCACCATGATTCGTCACATCGTGATGTGGAAACTGAAGGAATCGGCAAACGGCGCCACGCGCGCCGAGAACAGCGTCACGCTCAAGCAGAAGCTCGAAGCCTGCCGCGGCATCGTGCCGGGCCTGCTCTACCTGGATGTCGGCCTCGCCACCGATGGCCTCGAAGCCACCTACGACGTGGTGCTGGTGTCCGAATTCACCGACAAGGCGTCGCTCGACGCCTATGCCGTCCACCCGGTTCACGAGGAAGTGAAGAAGTTCGTCGGCCTGGTGCGCGAATCGCGCGAGTGCATGGATTATCTCGTCGACCACGCGGCGCGGTGAGCGGCATGAGCACCACCGGCACTCCGCGGCAAACGCCGCTCTCGATCGAAAGCCCGTTTGTCGACGCGCTCGGCGTGAAGCTCGTCACGGCCAAGGACGGCGCGAGCGAGATCATGCTGCCGCTGGCCGAGCAGCACATGAACACCTGGAGCATCGCGCACGGCGGCGTGACCATGACGCTGGCCGACGTGGCGCTGGCGATGGCCGCGCGCAGCCTGACCGACGACGGCGTGGGCGTGGTCACGGTGGAAATGAAGGTCAACTTCATGCAGCCGGGGCGCGGCGAGTTGCGCGCCTACGGCCGCGTGATGCACCGCTCGACCACCATGGCCTATTGCGAGGGCGAGGTGCGCGACAGCGAAGGCAACTTCGTCGCCAAGGCGGTGGGCACGTTCAAGTACATGAAACGGCTGGCGGTGGGCCGCGACATCGCCCGGCAGCGCTCGCGCACCGATCCTGGCGCGAAACCGGGGCCGAGCGACGCCTGAGCGCCCCCGCATTCCCACGGCCCCGCCCGCAACGGCGGGGCCGCTTCGTTTGGCGCGACGCCCGGCGCGCCAGACATGCTTCAAGACGCATCTACGCATCACGATCGACGATCAGGAGACAGCGATGACAGACATCAATCGGCAGGTATGGCTCGTATCCCGTCCCGACGACGCAGCCCGCCTCGACAATTTCAAGCTGGTGGAAACGCCGCTCGCGCCGCTTGAGGACGGCGAGCTGCGCGTGCGCAATCATTTCCTGTCGCTCGATCCGTACATGCGCGGCCGGATGAGCACGGCGAAATCGTATGCGGCGCCGCAGGCACTCGATACCGTGATGATCGGCGAGACGGCCGGCGAGGTGATCGAATCGCGTCATGCGGGCTTTGCCGTCGGCGATCGCGTGACCGGCATGTTCGGCTGGCAGACGCACGGCACCTCGAACGGCGCCGGGCTGCGCAAGATCGGCGCGAGCGGCGTGCCGCTGTCGGCCTATCTCGGCGTGATCGGCATGCCGGGCGTGACGGCCTGGTACGGGCTGAACCGCATCATCGAGCCGAAGCGCGGCGAGACGGTGGTGGTCAGCGCGGCGAGCGGGGCGGTGGGCAGCGTGGTCGGGCAACTGGCCAAGCGCGCCGGCTGCCGCGTGATCGGCATTGCCGGCGGCGAAACCAAGTGCCGCTTCGTGGTGGAGACGCTCGGCTTCGACGCCTGCGTCGACTACAAGGCCGGGCGCATCGCCGAGGATCTGGCCGCGGCCGCGCCGGACGGCATCGATGGCTGCTTCGAGAACGTCGGCGGCCCGGGCCTCGACGCGACGCTCGCGCAGATGAACGCGTTCGGCCGGATCGCCGTATGCGGCATGATCGCCGGCTACGACGGCCAGCCCGCGCCGATCACGCAGGCCACCGCGATCCTGCGCGCACGGCTGCGCGTGCAGGGCTTCATCGTCACCGAGCAACTCGATTCGTGGCCGCAGGCGCTGGGCGAACTCGAGGCGCTGGTGGCGAACGGCGAACTGCATTACCGCGAGACGATCGCGCAGGGCATCGAGCGCGCGCCCGAGGCGTTTCTCGGCATGCTGAAGGGCCACAACTTCGGCAAGCAACTGGTCGCGCTGACCTGACCCGGGCGGCGTGCGCCTGCCATGAATCGGGTTGATCCGGTTCGCGGCGCACACCGCCGCGTTCCCGACTTTTCCCGCCCATGCCGTTGAATCCCGACATCGCCCGCGTGCTCGACATGATCGAGCGCACCCGGCAACCGTCCTACGCGTCGCAGACGCCGCAAGCCGTGCGCGCCGCTTATGCGCGCAGCGCGCCGATCCTCGATCTCGCGCCCGCGCCGATGGCCTCGGTGGACGACCTGAGCGTGCCGACGCGCGACGGCGCAACGATCCGCGCGCGGCTCTATCTGCCGATCGAACCGAGCCTGGCCGAACCGCTGCCGGCGCTCGTCTATTTCCACGGTGGCGGCTTCACGATCGGCAGCGTCGACACGCACGACGCGCTGTGCCGGATGTTCGCGCGCGACGCGCAGTGCGCGGTGCTGTCGGTCGATTACCGGCTCGCGCCCGAGGCGACGTTCCCGACCGCCCATGACGATGCCGACGACGCGTTCGCGTGGCTGCACCGGCACGCCGGCGAATTCGGCCTCGACGCGGCGCGGCTCGCGGTGGGCGGCGATAGCGCGGGCGGCACGCTGGCCGCGGCGGTCGCGGTGCTGGCGCGCGATCGCGGCCTGCAGCCACGGTTGCAATTGCTGATCTATCCGGGGTTGACCGCCTTCCAGCAGACGGCCTCGCATGCGCGGCTCGCGCATGGCTATCTGCTGACGGCCGAAACGATCCAGTGGTTTTTCTCGCAGTACGTGCCGAACCGCGCCGATCGCGAGGATTGGCGCTTCGCGCCGCTCGACGGCATGCGCGGCGCGCCGTCGTTCGCGGGTCTGGCGCCGGCCTGGATCGCGGTGGCCGAATACGATCCGCTCTGCGACGAGGGCGAGGCCTATGCGGACAAGCTGCGCGCGGCCGGCAACGCCGTCGCGCTGGTGCGCTACGACGGCATGATCCACGAGTTCTTC
>NZ_BAAILN010000092.1:450092-454451 GCF_054589155.1 Burkholderia sp. 3C | reverse complement strand
GGCGTTCGAGGCCGATTAGGAGGCCTCGAACGCGAACCGCGCCAGCCGGGCGGGTCAGCGTGGCGCCGCGCCGCCCAGATCGACGTCGAAGCTCGCCGCGCGCTCGAACGCGCCGGGGCGCACGATGCGGTGCGAGCCGTCGTCGTCGTTGCGTTCCTTGATCTCGACCGTGAGCCGCGAACGTTCCTTCATCGTCACGCGCAGCGCGGTGGTGCCGCGCGTGCCGTATTCGGGCGTTTCGATGAAGGCGGCCGACAGCGCGCGCTCGCGGGCGAGCGGAATGCCGGTGTGCGGCAGCGCGTCGTCGTCGGCGGTGCGCGTGTCGCGCATGATGTCGATCAGCGTGTCGAGCGACGGCATGGCGTCGTCGGTCAGCAGCGTGCCCAGTTCGCTGCGCTTGTGGACCAGCTTCGGCCACGGCGTATCGAGCCGCGCGTTCGACAGGCCGTGCACGCCCGGGCCGAGCAGCAGCGGCGGGTCGAGCGGCGTATCGGGTTCGGCCGGCCGGTTGCAGTACCAGGCCAGTTCGCGGCGGCGGCAGTCGCCCACCAGCAGGTTGAAGCCGTTGTAGAGCGCGGCGGTGCCGGCAAGATGGGCGAGGTAGTCGAGCGGCGCGACGTTGCGGCCGCCGAGGAAATCGGACACCAGCTTGCCGCGCGTGGGCGCGCCGGCGCGGATGTCGAACGGGGCGCGATAGTTGGTCAGCGCGGCGAAGCGGCCATCGCGCGACACGCCGAGCCAGGTGCCGCCGCCTTCGAGGTCGCGGCCGGCCAGCACGCCCGGCACATCCTCCCACCAGGCGATCGGCGCGCTCGTGCGCCGGAAGAATTCGTCACGGTTGGCGGTGAGCGTCAGCACCGGGCCATCGTCGGCCTCGGGCTGCCAGTCGAATACGATCAGGCACATCGGGTGAGTCCCTCGCTGGGATCGGGGTGCGCGGCCCGGGCAGGCGCGACGGGGCGCGCCAAGCCGCGCGCCACGATAGCACGCGCGCTCAGACTTCGGTGGGCAATGCGTAGGGCAGCGGCAGGAAGCGCAGCGCCGGGCCGTCGGCCGCGCCGAGATGGACCGAGCCGCCTTCCTGCGCGGCCAGCTTGATCTCGACCAGGGCATCGATGCCGCCCTCGGGCGACGCGGCCGCGTTGACGATCATCCCGCACGGCTGGCCCGGATCCTCGCTGTGGAACAGCTCGGTGCCGGGGCGGGCCGTGTTGGGCTCGACCTCGGCGTGCACCAGCGCCGTGCGGCGCTTGATCGTGCCGCGATACTGGCTGCGCGCGACGATTTCCTGGCCCGGATAGCAGCCCTTGCGGAAATTGACGGCGCCGATCACGTCGTAGTTGACCATTTGCGGCACGAACTGCTCGACCACCGGCTGCGTGATGCGGGGCTCGGCCGCGCGAATCTCGAGCCAATCCCACACGGCCGGCGAGACGCGCGCGAGCTTGCCGTCGAGCGCGGGCGCCGCCGCGTCGAACTGCTCGCGGGTGGCGATCCACAGGTAGCGCGCGCGATCGGCCGCGTCGGGCAGGCGCATCAGCGTGCCGGCCGGGCCGTCGAGCTTGGTGTGAACGCCGTCGGGCAGCGCCTCGAACAGCCCCGACAGCGCCTCGCGCACGTCGCCGGCAAAGCCGGTGGCGACCAGCTCGGCCGCGTCGCCGAGCTTGGCCTTGGCGCGCAGCACGAACATCGAGAGCCGCTTCTGGACGGCGGGCTGGATATCCTTCGAGACCAGCAGGCGCACGCCATTGGCGCTGCGCCAGGTGGTGAACGACGCCAGCAGCCGGCCCTTCGGCGAGCAGTAGCCGGCCAACCGGACGCTGGCCGCGTCGAGGTGTTCGACATCGTTGGTGAGTTGGCTGTGCAGGAACGTCGCGGCATCGTCGCCGGCGACATCGATGATGCCGAACTGCGGCAGCGCCGCGTAGGCGCCGCCCGTGCGCACCGCCTCGAATTCGGCGGCGGTGGGACGGGGCAGGTCGGGGAGGCTGGGGGCAGCCGCGGCGGGCACCCCGTTCGTGATCGGTAGGTTCATGGAACTGGGGAGCAGTCAATCCTGACTTTGGCGGAGACAAGCAAGTATTATATTGACCTTCACCGAACCCCGTTGCCGATGTCCTTACTCTCAAAATGTGCCGCGCTCGCGGCGGCGGCCGTCGTCGTGGCCGCTGCACTGGCGGGCGGCGGTTATTATCTGGCGATCCAGCCCCTCGTTTTGCCGGCCCCGACCATCGATGTCACGATCAAGCCCCGCAGCAGCGTCAAGAGCGTCGCGCAGCAGCTCGTGCATGGCGGCGTGCCGTTGCAGCCGCAGTTGTTCACGCTGATGACGCGCGTGCTCGGCCTGTCGAGCCGCCTCAAATCGGGCAATTACGAATTCAATACCGGCTTGACGTCGTACGACGTCCTGCAGAAGCTCGCGCGCGGCGACGTCAACGAATACGTGGCGACCGTGATCGAGGGCTGGACCTTCAAGCGCATGCGTGCCGAACTCGACACCAATCCGGCCCTCGTGCACACCACGCTCGGCCTGAGCGACACGGAAGTGCTGCGCGCGATCGGCGCGACGCCGGCCGAGATCAACCGCGGCAGCGGCGAGGGCCTGTTCTTTCCCGATACCTATCTGTTCGACAAGGGCACCAGTGATATCAACGTCTACCGGCGCGCCTACCACCTGATGCAGACGCGCATCGACGAGGCGTGGCGCATGCGCGCACCGGGCCTGCCGTATCGCTCGCCCTATGAAATGCTGACGGTGGCGTCGATCGTCGAAAAGGAAACCGGCCACGCGGCCGACCGCTCGCTGGTGGCGGCGGTGTTCGCGAACCGGCTGAAGATCGGCATGCCGCTGCAGACCGACCCGAGCGTGATCTACGGCCTGGGCGACGCCTACGACGGCCACCTGCGCCGACGGGATCTGCAAATGGACACTCCTTACAATACCTACACGCGCCGCGGCCTGCCGCCGACGCCGATCGCGCTTCCGGGCGTGGCGGCGCTGCAGGCCGCCGTGAACCCGGCCGCCACCGCGGCGCTCTATTTCGTCGCGAAGGGCGACGGCACGAGCGTCTTCTCGGATACGCTCGGCGATCACAACAAGGCCGTGGACAAATACATTCGAGGTCAATGAGATGGCGCGTGGAAAATTCATCACGTTCGAGGGGATCGACGGCGCGGGCAAGACCACGCACCTCGCCTGGTTCTGCGAGCAATTGCGCGCGCGGGGCGCGAGCGCCGGGCGGCAGGTCGTGCAAACGCGCGAGCCGGGCGGCACCACGCTCGGCGAGGCGCTGCGCACGGTGTTGCTGGAGCAACCGATGGACCTCGAAACCGAGGCGCTGCTGATGTTCGCGAGCCGCCGCGAGCACTTGGCGCGCGTGATCGAGCCGGCGCTCGCGCGTGGCGACTGGGTGGTGTCCGATCGCTTCTCCGACGCCACGTTCGCCTACCAGGGCGGCGGGCGCGGGCTGCCGCGCGACAAGCTGGAAGCGCTCGAACGTTGGGTGCAGGGCGGTTTTCAGCCCGATCTGACGCTGCTGTTCGACGTGCCGCCCGATATCGCCAGCGAGCGGCGCGGCGCGGCGCGCGCGCCCGACAAGTTCGAGGCGGAAAGCGATGCCTTCTTCCTGCGCACGCGCGCCGAATATCTGCGCCGTGCCGAGGAAGCGCCGTACCGCTTCGTCATCGTCGACGCCACGCAGTCGATCGCGCAGATCCAGCGGCAGCTCGACGCCGTGCTGGCCGCGCTTTGAGCAGGGGGCCGATCCGATGATCTATCCGTGGCAAACCGACGACTGGAACCGCCTCCAGGCGCTGCGCACGGCCTGGCCGCATGCGCTGCTGCTGCATGGCCAGGCCGGCATCGGCAAGCTGCGCTTCGCGCAGCATCTGGCGCAGGGCTTCCTGTGCGAAGCGCCGCAGGCCGACGGCGAGCCGTGCGGCCAGTGCGTGGCCTGCAACTGGTTCGCGCAGGGCAACCATCCCGATTACCGGGTGGTGCTGCCCGAGGCGCTGGCCGGCGAGGCGCCGGGCGCGGTGGCCGAGGAGCCGAAGGCCGACGACGAGGGCGGCAAGAAAACCCGCACGCCGAGCAAGGAAATCAAGATCGAGCAGGTGCGCGGGCTGCTCGATTTCGCCGGCGTGGGTTCGCACCGCGGCGGCGCGCGCGTGGTGGTGCTGTATCCGGCCGAAGCGCTCAACGTGGCCGCCGCCAACGCATTGCTCAAGACGCTCGAGGAGCCGCCCGCGGGCATGGTGTTCCTGCTGGTGTCGGCGCGGCTCGACCGGCTGCTGCCGACCATCATCAGCCGCTGCCGCCAATGGCCGATGACCTTGCCGTCGCACGAGGCCGCCGTGGCC
>NZ_BAAILN010000092.1:441092-449983 GCF_054589155.1 Burkholderia sp. 3C | reverse complement strand
GTGCCCGATGCGGCCGCGTTGCTGGCCGAGGCCGGCGGCGCGCCGCTGACCGCGCTCGCGCTGGCCAGCGACGAGCACCGGCCGCTGCGCGACTGGACGCTGGCACAATTGGCCGCCGGCCCGAAGTGCGACGCGTTCGCCTGCGGCGAATCGCTCCAGAAGCTGCCGGTGCCGGTCGTGCTTGGCTGGCTGCAGCGCTGGAACTACGATCTGCTGGCCCAGCGCGCGGCCGGCCAGCCGCGTTATTTCCCGGCCCAGCGCGCCGCGCTCGAACGCTGCGCGGCGGCCGTCGACGCGAACGCGTTCGCGCGTTTCACCAAGACCGTCACGCGGCAGCGCGCGATCGAGAATCACCCGCTCAATGCGCGGCTCGTGTTCGAGGAGCTGTTCCTCGGCTATCGCGAGATGTTCGCGTGAGCCCCCGGCCGCCCAGCCCGGGCCACGCCGCGCCGGCTTTTTTCACCGTCTGACAGGAAGCGCAGGATGTTCGTCGATTCCCATTGCCACATCAATTTCGAAGGCCTCGCCGACCGGCTGCCCGAGGTGCTCGCCAACATGCGCGAGCAGCAGGTCACGCATGCGCTGTGCGTGTCGGTCGATCTGGAAACGCTGCCGCAGGTGCTCGCGATCGCCGAGCAGCACGCGCACATCTACGCGTCGGTCGGCGTGCATCCCGATCACGAGGACGTGCGCGAGCCGTCGCTGGCCGAACTGATCGAGCTGGCCGCGCACCCGAAGGTGGTGGCGATCGGTGAAACCGGCCTCGACTACTACCGGCTCGGCGAGCGCGGCATCGCCGACATGGAATGGCAGCGCGAGCGCTTTCGCACTCACATTCGCGCCGCGCACGCCACGCGCAAGCCGCTGATCATCCATACGCGCGCCTCGTCGGAGGACACGCTGCGGATCATGGCCGAGGAAAACGCCTCGGTGCCGGGCGGCGTGATGCACTGCTTCACCGAGCCGTGGCCGGTGGCCGAGGCGGCGCTCGCGCAGAACTTCCATATCTCGCTGTCGGGCATCGTCACGTTCAAGAAGGCCGAGGACGTGCAGGACGTGGCGCGGCGCGTGCCGATCGAGCGCCTGCTGATCGAAACCGACTCGCCGTACCTCGCGCCGGTGCCGTATCGCGGCAAGCCGAATGAACCTGCGTACGTCAGTTATGTCGGACGCTTTATCGCGGCGCAACGCGGCATGTCCGACGAAGCGCTTGCCGCCGCGACCTCGCAGAACTTTTTCCGGCTGTTCGGCCTCGCCGCCTGAGGCGCTGCCGCACCGGATCAACCCAGGGTAGGAGCCAACAATATGAAACCGATGAACGGTCCGTCCATGTCTCGCCCGGGCGTCGCGCTGCGCGCGCTCGTCCTGTCCGCCGGCCTGGCAGCCGGCTTCGCCGCGCCGCTCGCGCACGCCGAATCGCGCGATGCGATCGTCAAGGCCGTCAAGTTCGACGATATCAGCGACATCGCCAAGCAACTGAAGCAGGGCCTCGACCCGAACCTGACCGACGACAAGGGCAACCCGCTGCTGGTGATCGCCGCGCGCGAAAAGTCCGACAAGGTGGCCGACGCGCTGGCGTCCGCGCCGAATGTCGATCTCGAGAAAACCGATCCGGCCGGCGAGAACGCGCTGATGATGGCGTCGCTCAACGGCGATTTGCCACTCGTCAAGCTGCTGATCGACAAGGGCGCCGAAGTCAGCAAGAAGGGCTGGTCGCCGCTGCATTACGCGGCCACCAACGGCCAGGACGAGGTGGTGCGCTACCTGATCGACAAGTCGGCCTATATCGACGCCGGCTCGCCGAACGGCACCACGCCGCTGATGATGGCCGCGCGCGGCAACCACGACACGACCGTCACGCTGCTGCTCGACCAGGGCGCCGATCCGGCCATCAAGAACCAGCTCGGCGTCACCGCGCTGGAATTCGCCCAGCACTACAAGGCGCCCGACGCGGTCCAGATCCTCTCGAAGCGCACCACGCGCCTCGGCGACGCCCAGCCCGCGAACGGGAATGGGGCTGGTGGCCAAAACAGTGCAAAATAGCGGTTTTGGGCGCGGCGCTTGCCGCGCCGCTTTCGTCGTACCGGCCTGACGCCGCCGACCTGACATAAGGAATATCCAATGTTGCGGGCGCTGTTTTTTGCCGCCGTGTTCGTCGCGCCGCTTTCCGCGCACGCCTTCACGGCCGGTGATCTCGACAAGCTCTGTGCGAAGACCGACGTGAAGTCGCGCGCATCGTGCGGTGCGTATATCGAGGGCGCCGCGGATGGCGTCTACAACACGATCGACGCCATCGGCGGCACCACCGGGCCACGCGTCGGCCAGTATTTCTGCCTGCCGCCCGACATCAAGGCGCAGCAGATGACCGACGCGATCCGCAAGTACGTCGCCGAGAACCCCAAGATCGTCGACTACAACGCGAGCACGGCCGTGTCGCTCGGCCTCGGCAAGGCGTTTCCGTGCCGCAACGGCAACTGATCTGAATCACGGGCGCGTCCGCGTCGGCGGCCGGTTTGCTCCGGCGCAGCGGGCCGCTCGCGCGTGACACAGCGTTGCCGGCTTTGGCCGGCCTTCCTGGCGCACCGTGGCGGTTTTCGCGCGGCCGCGCCCCGAACCACCTGTAGCGGGCACCCCGCCCGCCCCAACGACGACACCCCGCGCGATGACGATCCCTATCGATCAACTCGCGGCCATCGCCGATGCGCCGCTCCACACCTGGCTTGGCACGCTGTTCGTTGCCGTGCTCCTGCTGGCCCTCGCGGCCGGTGTCCACCGGCTCGGCGCGCGAATCCTGATTCCGCTCGCGCGCCCGTATCCGTTCATGAGCGTCATCGTGCGCTACATCGACCGGCCCGCGCTCGCCGTGCTGTCGTTCCTCGTGCTCGAATTCCTGTCCCTGCAGGTCGCCGACGAACTGTCGCATGCGGGCGGCCTGCGCACGCTGTCGGCCGTCGGGCTGATCATCGCGCTGACCTGGCTGCTGATGCGGCTCGCGGCGGCGGTGGGCGAGGCGATCGTGCAGGCCAATCCGGTCGACCGGGCCGATAATCTTGCCGCGCGCCGCATCCACACCCAGGCGCGGGTGCTGGCACGCTCGGCGATGGTGGTGGTGGTGATCGTCGGTGCGGGCGCCGCGCTGATGACGTTTCCGAACGTGCGGCAAATCGGCGCCAGCCTGCTGGCCTCGGCCGGCGTGGCCGGGCTGGTGGCCGGTATCGCCGCGCGGCCGGTGCTCGGCAACCTGATCGCGGGCTTGCAGATCGGCCTCTCGCAGCCGATCCGGCTCGACGACGTGGTGGTGATCCAGGGCGAATGGGGCCGGATCGAGGAAATCACCGGCACTTATGTCTCGGTGCGGCTCTGGGATCAGCGCCGGCTGGTGGTGCCGCTGCAATGGTTCATCGAGAATCCGTTCCAGAACTGGACCCGCAACAGCGCCGAGATCATCGGCACGGTGTTTCTGTTCGTCGATTACCGCACGCCGCTCGAACCGCTGCGTGCGGAACTGTCGCGGATCGTGACCTCGGCGCCCGAGTGGGATGGCCGCGTGCAGGTGTTGCAGGTGACCGACGCGACCGAGCGCTCGATCCAGTTGCGCGCGCTGGTCAGCTCGGTCGATTCGTCGCTGTCGTGGGACTTGCGCTGCCGCGTGCGCGAAGGCTTGATCGCGTTCCTGCAGACGCATTACCCGGACAGCCTGCCGCGCGGGCGCATGGAGCTGGCCACGCCGGGCGAGGCGAGCACGCCGGACCTGCCGTCGTGGCTGTCGCACGCGCCGGCCTCCAGCACCTCGGCCAACACGCCGGCCGATCCGGCCGCGGCCGAAGCGCCGCTGCGCTGAACCGGGCCGATCCGTCATGAGCCATGGCGCCTGCCGCCCATCGCTGCCGCCGCTGACGGCCCTGGCCGTCGAGAACTACCGCTCGCTGCGAGATTTCATCGTGCCGCTGGCCGGGCTCAACGTGGTGACGGGGCCGAACGGCAGCGGCAAATCGAGCGTCTATCGCGCGCTGCGGCTGCTGGCCGATACGGCGCAGGGCCGCGCGATTCCGTCGCTGGCGCGCGAGGGCGGGTTGGCATCCACGTTGTGGGCCGGCCCCGAGCGCTTCTCGCGTGCGATGCAGGCGGGCGAGGCGCCGGTGCAGGGCGTGACCCGCTCCGGCCCGGTATCGCTGAAGCTGGGCTTCACCTGCGAGGATTTCGGTTACGCGATCGACGTCGGCCTGCCGATCGTCTCCGAGACCCAGTTCGGCCTCGATCCGGTGATCAAGCGCGAATGCGTCTGGGCCGGCGCGCTGCTGCGGCCGTCGACGCTGCTGGTCGATCGGCAGGGCGCGCACCTGCGCACCCGCACGGCCGGCGGCGAATGGCGCAGCGTGCCGCAGCCGGTCGCCTCGTTCGACAGCATGCTGACCGAGTTCGTCGATCCGGCCGGCGCACCCGAGATGATCGCGGTGCGCGAGCGAATCCGCTCATGGCGCTTTTACGACCATTTCCGCACCGATGCCGGCGCGCCGGCCCGCCAGACCCAGATCGGCACGCACACGCCGGTGCTGGCCGACGACGGCGCCGATCTGGCCGCGGCCCTGCAGACGATCATCGAGATCGGCGACCGCGAGGCGTTGGCGGCCAGCATCGACGATGCGTTCCCCGGTGCACGGGTGGCCGTCGACAACGTCGGCGGGCGCGGGCGCTTCGAGGTGACGATGCGCCAGCCCGGCCTGCTGCGCCCGCTCGGCGCGGCCGAGCTGTCGGACGGCACGCTGCGCTACCTGCTGCTCGCGGCCGCGCTGCTGACGCCGCGCCCGCCGGCCCTCTTGGTGCTGAACGAACCGGAAACCAGCCTGCATCCGGACCTGCTGCCGGCGCTCGGCCGGTTGATCGCGCTGGCGTCGGCGCGCTCGCAGGTGATCGTCGTGTCGCATGCGTCGCGGCTGATCGCGACGCTGGAGCGCGAGGCCGGCAGCCTGTCGCTGGTGCTCGACAAGCGGCTCGGCGAAACGCGCCTCGATGAAGACGGCCCCGAGCGCCCGGCCTGGAAATGGCCGTCGCGCTGAGTGCGGGGTCGGCTTACCGGGCGGCTTGAAATCGGGTCGAACACCGGCTGCCGCGATGCGGTAAATCAGACCGGCATCGAATGTATCCGTGCTGTAACAACGTCCAGAAAATGCAATCCGGGTGCCCAGGCGGCCGCCGATCGGCCAATAATGGCGCAGTACCGGCGCGCGGCAGGCGGTGGCTTTGTCGCGCCGCAGCCGGCGGGCGTTCCTGGAGAACATAACGATGAAGATTGCTCAGATCGCGCCTTTGACCGAATCGGTGCCGCCGAAGCTCTACGGCGGCACGGAACGCGTCGTGTCCTACATCACCGAGGCGCTGGTTGAACTCGGACACGACGTCACGCTGTTCGCGAGCGGGGATTCGCAGACCAGCGCGAAGCTCGACGCCGTATGGCCGCGCGCCATGCGGCTCGACGTGTCGATCCGCGACCGCGTCGCCCCGCACATGCTGCTGATGGAGCGCGTGGCACGCCGCGCCGCCGAGTTCGACGTGCTGCATTTCCATATGGATTACTACTCGTTCTCGGTGTTCAAGCGGCAGCCCACGCCGTTCCTGACCACCTTGCACGGCCGTCTCGACCTGCTCGAACAGCAGCCGATCTTCGACCTGTTCGATACCGCGCCGGTGGTATCGATCTCGAACTCGCAGCGCCAGCCGCTGCCGCGCGCGAACTGGCTCGGCACGGTGCTGCACGGGCTGCCCGACACGCTCTACACGCCGCAGCCGGTCGAGCCGCGCTATCTGGCGTTCCTCGGCCGCATTTCGCCCGAGAAGCGCGTCGATCGCGCGATTCGCATTGCCGAGCGCTGCGGCCTGCCGATCCGCATCGCGGCCAAGGTGGATGCGGCCGACGAAGAGTATTTCGAACGCAAGATCAAGCCGCTGTTCGCGCTGCCGCACGTCGAATACATCGGCGAGATCGCCGACAACCAGAAGGCCGAATTCCTGTCCGGCGCGCATGCGCTGCTGTTCCCGATCGACTGGCCGGAGCCGTTCGGCCTGGTGATGATCGAGGCGATGGCGTGCGGCACGCCGGTGATCGCGTTCAATCGCGGCGCGGTGCCGGAGGTGATCGACGAAGGGCTGACCGGCTATATCGTCGAGGACGAAATCGGTGCGGTGGCGGCCGTGAACCGGCTGTCGCGGCTGTCGCGCACGCGCGTGCGGCAGCGCTTCGAGGAGCGCTTCACGTCGCGCCGGATGGCGCAGCAGTACGTGGATGTCTATCAGGCGCTGATCCGCGCGCAGAAGCGCTCGCGCTTCAAGGTGATCGATTCGGCATCATGACGATGCGGCTGGCCGAAGGCACTGGCACCCGCAAACAAGAACGCCCCGAGTTTCTCGGGGCGTTTTTTCATGCTCGCTGGATTGCGTATCGGCACCCGCGCAGCCCTTGCCGGCCGCGCAGGCGCGTCATGCTCACCGGCTTACGGGTTGATGCGCGACACCTTGGTGCCATTGATCGACACGTCGCCCATCAGGCCCGCGTTGGTCAGCACGATCACTTCCACCGGCGCGGTGGCCGTGTTGGTGTCGACCGCGCCGTTCGCGCCCATCTTGACGAGCGCGACCGAGGCGTCGGCGCCGGCCGACCAGCCGTCGGTGCCGCGGAATTTGTCGAGCGCATCCTGCGTCATGAACAGGAACACCACGGCCTTCGATTGCGCACCGGCCTGCAGGCCGACCGACAGCGACGACGTGTTGTAGTAGCCGGCCGTGCTGCCGCCGACGCGCAGCGCGCCATTGCCGGTTTGCGCGCCGACGATGAAGCCCGCCTGCAACACGCTCGGGAACACCAGGATGCCGCGCGACTTGGCGGCCAGTTCGCGCGAGCCGGGCACGGTGGTGTAGAGGCGCGACAGCGTCGCGTTCACGCTGGCGTCGATCGCGTTGCGCTTCGAGGCGCTGGTCGAGGCGTTATCGGGCTTGTCCGGGGTGGTGGTGCAGCCGGTCAGTGCGAGACTTCCGACGATGAGCGCGGCGGCGGCTTTCAACACGAGATTGCGTTTTTGCATGTTGTTTTCTCCATCAGGTGTGGTTTCGCGGGTCGTCCCGCCGAAACGGGGTCAAGCGCCACGTTTATATCACAGCCATCCGCGGCTTATCGCCGCATCTCGGTAAAAACAGTGTCAAATCGTTTCAGATCGTTAACGTATTGATTCGGCTGGTGAAATTTTGAATTTCTCAACAGTTGAAAGCCAATCGGAAGGCGGACGCCGCGCACCATGAAAAATGCCGCGCCTGCGTGAGCAGGGCGCGGCATCGGAGCGTGACGCAGCGGGAACAGCGCGCGTCAGGCCGGCGGCTGGTTCGACAGGCAGCTCTTCATGAATGCCTTGCGGTCGTCACCCTTCTTGCCGGTAGCTTGCGTGTTGCAGGCCTTCATCTTGTCCTGTTGCGACATCTTCGGCGGGGTGGCCGACAGGCAATCCTTCATGAACGCCTTGCGTTCGTCGCCCTTCTTGCCGGCGGCTTGCGTGTTGCAGGCCTTCATCTTGTCTTGCTGGCTGTTCGCGGCGAACGCGGGGGAAGCCAGCATGCCGCCGACGAGCAGCGCGGCCATGAGCGATCGGATTTTCATTGGACACTCCGGTTCAATAATTGGCGTAGTCGTGACACCTGGGACGATGCGCGTGGCGCGAATCGCCGGGCCATTATGGCAAACCATTTCGGGAACAACAAAGGGACTAACGCGTGGCGGGGCCGCCGCGTTGACGGTGTTTCCACCAACGGGGCGGGCGTCTCGCGGCCAGGCCTCCCGAACCGGCAGGCCACCTCGCACGTCGGCAATCGCAGCGATTACAATCCCGGCCATGACACTTCCGACCTCCCAACCGATTTCCTCCGCCGCGCCGGCCTTGCTGCCGCGCATCGCGGTTCTCGCCACCGGCGGCACGATCGCGGGCGCCGCGCCCGACGCCACCAACACGGCCGGCTACCAGGCCGGCGCGCTCGGCATCGCCTCGCTGCTCGACGCCGTGCCGGCGCTGGCGCGCGTCGCGCAGATCGAGGGCGAGCAGATCGCCAGCATCGACAGCAAGGATCTCGATCCGGCGCTGTGGATCGTGCTGGCGCAGCGTGTCGACGCGCTGGCTGCCGATCCGCGCATCGACGGCATCGTGATCACCCACGGCACCGACACGCTGGAGGAAACCGCCACGCTGCTGCATCTGGCCGTCAAGACCGCCAAGCCGGTGGTGCTGACCGCGGCGATGCGCCCGGCCACCTCGCTGTCGTCCGACGGCCCGCTGAACCTGCTCAATGCCGTGACCGTCGCGGCCAGCCCGGCCGCGCACGGCCAGGGCGTGCTGGTTGCGTTCAACAACAAGATCCACAGCGCGCGCGACGTGGTGAAGACCAGCACCTACGCCGTCGATGCGTTCCAGTCTCCGGAGCTGGGCGTGCTCGGCTGGGTGCAGGACGGCCGCGTCGAATTCGCGCGCGGCGTGGTGCGCGCGCATACCGCCGCGACGCCGTTCGCGGTGGGCGCCGACTGGCCGGCCGTCGAGATCGTGACGAGCTATGCGGGCGTGTCGCGCACGGCCGTCGATGCGCTGGTGGCGGCCGGGGTGAAGGGCATCGTCGTGGCGGGCACCGGCAACGGCTCGATCCACGCCACGTTGCAGGCCGCGCTGGCCGATGCGGTGGCGAAGGGCGTGGCCGTGGTGCGCGCCTCGCGCGTCGGCTCGGGCCACGTGATGCGCAACGGCGCGGCCAGCGACGATGCACTGGGCTTCGTCAGCGCCGGCTCGTTGAATCCGTTCAAGGCGCGGGTGCTGCTGATGCTGGCGCTCGCGTCCGGCGCGAGCGGTACGCAGGCCTTGCAGGCG
>NZ_BAAILN010000092.1:430998-440961 GCF_054589155.1 Burkholderia sp. 3C | reverse complement strand
CGCCACCGATGCGTCGCCATGAAAAAAGCGGACTCGCGAGTCCGCTTTTTCGTTGTTGCACCGTGCGCGTGAGTGAACGATACGGTGCCGTGAATCGATCCGACGAGCGGACGCCCGACGACGACGTCTGACCGACCAAGGCTTCCCCGGCATCGCCGGGCGCCGCTGCGGACCCCAACACCGCTCTCAGCCCAGAGCGGCCTTCAAACCGCCCGCCGGATCTCGCGATCCACCGGGCGCCCCACGGGTGGGCGGCGATGCCGCCCGTGTGTCCTGCCTGCCGTGCGCCCGCGTTATTGGGCTTCGGCGATTTCGAGGTTCGACATGATTTCCAGCGCGCGCACGATGGCCGAGTGATCCCACGCCTTGCCGCCGTGCGCCGCGCAGACGCTGAACAGTTGCTGCGCGCTCGACGTGTGCGGCAGCGCGAGACCGAGCCGGCGTGCGCCGTCGAGCGCCAGGTTCAGGTCCTTCTGATGCAGCTCGATGCGGAAGCCCGGATCGAAGGTGCGCTTGGTCATCCGCTCGCCATGCAGTTCGAGGATGCGCGATGCCGCGAAGCCGCCCATCAGCGCGTGGCGCACGCGTTCCGGGTCGGCGCCCGAGCGCGCCGCGAACAACAGCGCCTCGGCCACCGCCTCCAGGTTCAGCGCGACGATGATCTGGTTCGCGACCTTGGTGGTCTGGCCGGCACCGTTGTCGCCGACCAGCGAGATGTTCTTGCCCATCGCCTCGAACAGCGGCTTCGCGCGCTCGAATGCTTTTTCCGGGCCGCCCACCATGATCGTCAGCGTGGCGTCGCGCGCGCCGACCTCGCCGCCCGAGACGGGCGCATCGAGGTAGTCGCAGCCCAGCGCGTTGATCTGCCTGGCGAATTCCTGCGTGTCGAGCGGCGAGATCGAGCTCATGTCGATCACCAGCTTGCCGGCCGTCAGGCCGCGCGCCACGCCGTCGTCGGCGAACAGCACGTTGCGCACGTCGGGCGTGTCGGGAACCATCGCGATGATGATCTCGGCGCTGTCGGCCACCGCCGTCGAGTTGCCGACCACGCGGGTGCGCTCGCGCAGGTCGTCCGGCACCGGGTAGGCGCCGTTCACCACCAGCGTGTGGCCGGCCTTGAGCAGGTTGCGGGCCATGTGCGAGCCCATGATGCCGAGTCCGATGAATCCGATCGTTGCCATATGTTCAAGTCTCCTGAATGAATGAGGGCGGGCAGGGCGCGGCGGCTCAGGCGTATTCGGCGCTGCGCTGCTTCGCCTCGCGCAGCCAGCCGAGGCCGTCGCGCGTGGTGCCGCGCGGCTTGTATTCGCAGCCGACGTAGCCGTCGTAGCCGAGTTCGTCGAGCAGTGCGAACATGTACGGGTAGTGGATCTCGCCGGTGCCCGGCTCGTGGCGGCCGGGGTTGTCGGCAAGCTGGATGTGCGCGATCGACGGCAGCTTCGCGCGCAGCGTCGCCGCGAGTTCGCCCTCCATGCGCTGCATGTGATAGATGTCGTACTGCAGGAACAGGTTGTCCGAACCGACCGCGCGGATCACGTCGAGCGCCTCGGCAGAACGGTTCAGCGCGAAGCCCGGGATGTCGTAGGCGTTGCACGGCTCGACCAGCAGGCGGATGCCTTCCTGCTTGAGCGCCTTCGCCGCGAAGCGCAGGTTCTCGACGATCGTCACCAGCGTGGTGTCGCGCGCCGCGCTGGCCGATGCGATACCCACCAGGCAGTTCAGTTGCGGTACCTTGAGCGCCTTCGCGTAGTCGATCGCGCGGCCCACGCCGTCCTGGAATTCGGCGGTGCGGTCGGGCAGGCAGGCGATGCCGCGCTCGCCCTGTTCCCAGTTGCCGGCCGGCAGGTTGTGCAGCACCAGCTTCAGGCCGTGCGTGTCGAGCCGTTCCGCCAGTTCCTGCTTGTCGTACGGGTAGGGGAACAGGAACTCGACGGCGTCGAAGCCCGCTTGCGCGGCCGCCTGGAAGCGGTCGAGGAACGGCAGCTCGTTGAACAGCATCGTCAGGTTCGCGGCGAATTTCGGCATGAAGGTGTCTCCGGTCGGTCAGTCAATCAATCAGGAAAACGAATCGAATCGGCGAGTGGGTGAGTCGATTCGATTCGGCGCAGCGAAGCCGTGCTCAATCGAGCAGCGAGATTGCGGTCGGCGCATGTTCGGGGCGCTCGGCCAGCGGCTCGAATTCGTTGATGGCGTCGATCTCGGCGCCCATCGCGATATTGGTCACGCGCTCGAGAATCACTTCGACCACCACCGGCACGCTGAACTCGGCGATCAGGCGCTTGGCCTGCTCGAAGGCCGGTGCGATCTCCTCCGGCTTGGTGACGCGCAGCGCCTTGCAGCCGAGCCCTTCAGCCACCGCGACGTGATCGACGCCGTAGCTGCCGAGCTCGGGCGCATTGATGTTCTCGAACGCGAGCTGCACGCAGTAATCCATGTCGAACTGGCGCTGCGCCTGGCGGATCAGGCCGAGATACGAGTTGTTCACCACCACGTGCACGTAGGGCAGCTTGAACTGCGCGCCCACCGCCAGCTCCTCGATCATGAACTGGAAGTCGTAGTCGCCCGACAGCGCCACGATCGGCCGCGACGGGTCGGCCACGCGCACGCCGAGCGCGGCCGGAATGGTCCAGCCGAGCGGGCCGGCCTGGCCGCAGTTGATCCAGTTGCGCGCCTTGTACACATGTAGGAATTGCGCGCCGGCGATCTGCGACAGGCCGATCGTGCTGACGTAGCAGGTGTTGCGGCCGAACGCCTGGTTCATCTCCTCGTACACGCGCTGCGGCTTGATCGGCACCTCGTCGAAATGGGTCTTGCGCTGTTGCGTGCGCTTGCGGGCCTGGCATTCGGCCAGCCACGCGCCGCGATCCTTCAGGCGGCCGGCGGCCTTCCACTCGGCGGCCACCTCGACGAACAGTTCGAGTGCCGCCTTCGCGTCCGACACGATGCCGAGATCGGGGCCGAACACGCGGCCGATCTGGGTCGGTTCGATATCGACGTGCACGAATTTGCGGCCCTTCGTATAGACCTCGACGCTGCCCGTATGACGGTTGGCCCAGCGGTTGCCGATGCCGAGCACGAAATCGGAGGCGAGCAGCGTGGCGTTGCCGTAGCGATGCGAGGTCTGCAGGCCGACCATGCCGGCCATCAGCGGGTGATCGTCTGGAATCGCGCCCCACGACATCAGCGTCGGGATCACCGGCACACCGAGCGTTTCCGCGAAGCTCACCAGCAGGTCCTCGGCCGCCGCGTTCAGCACGCCGCCGCCCGACACGATCAGCGGGCGTTCCGCGTCGTTGAGCAGGCGCAGCGCGGCCTCGATCTGCGTGCGCGTCGCCTTCGGCTTGTAGACCGGCAGCGGCTCGTAGGTGTCGATGTCGAATTCGATCTCGGCCAGTTGCACGTCGATCGGCAGATCCACCAGCACCGGGCCGGGGCGGCCCGAGCGCATCAGGTGGAAGGCTTGCTGGAACACGCGCGGCACCAGCGCCGGCTCGCGCACGGTCACGGCCCACTTGGTGACCGGCTTGGCGATCGATTCGATGTCGACGGCCTGGAAATCCTCCTTGTAGAGCCGGGCGCGCGGCGCCTGGCCCGTGATCGCGAGGATCGGGATCGAATCGGCCTGGGCCGAATAGAGGCCCGTGATCATGTCGGTGCCGGCCGGGCCGGAGGTGCCGACGCACACGCCGATGTTGCCGGGGGCGGCGCGCGTGTAGCCCTCGGCCATGTGCGAGGCGCCCTCGACGTGGCGGGCCAGCACGTGACCGATCGCGCCGGAGCGGCGCAGCGCCGAATAGAACGGATTGATCGCGGCGCCCGGAACGCCGAAGGCGGTCTGGATGCCTTCTTTCTCGAGCACCAGAACGGCTGCGTCGACGGCTCTCATCTTGGCCATGCATGTCTCCTTGGAATGGCGAATCACGGTGTGGAGACACTGTATGGCTGCGTCAAAGCTTTGATAAGATCGTCGCTTGTCGCTTATTTCAGAACTAAAAGTATCGAATCGGGGGTGCAAGCCGAGCCGTCAAGGCTCGGGGGCATGCCGATCGATCGAATGGACGGAGACGGACGATGGACCGGTTCAAGCAGATCGAGACGTTCATGCGCGTGGCCGACGCCGGCAGCCTCGCCTCGGCGGCACTGGAAGAGGGCGTGTCGCCGGTAGTGCTGGGGCGGCGCATCGACGCGCTGGAAAAGCGCCTCGGCGTGAAGCTGATGTATCGCTCGACGCGGCGGCTGGTGGTCAGCGAGGAGGGCGCGGCCTTTCTCGAACGCTGCCGCGGCCTGCTCAGCGATTGGGCGCAGGCCGAAAACGAGGTGGCGGCCGGGCGCCGCGCGGTCAACGGGCACCTGATCGTGTCGGCGCCGGCCGCGTTCGGCCGCAAGCACGTCGCGCCGTTCGCGCCCGCGTTCGCCGCCGACAAGCCCGAATTGCAGATGTCGTTCAACTTGACCGATCGCGTGGTGGACCTGGTGCGCGAGGGCTACGACCTGTCGATCCGGATCGGCGGCGCGGTCGATCCGAACTTCGTCGCCGTCAAGCTGGCGACCAACCGCCGGGTGGTGTGCGGCACGCCCGACTATTTCCGCCGCCACGGCCGCCCGAAGGCGCTGGAGGATCTGCCGAAGCACAATTGCCTCGCGTTCAATCTGCAAGGGGGCCAGAACCGCGGCTGGTATTTTCGCCGCAACGGCAAGGTGGCGACGATCCGCGTGGCCGGCAATCTCGACTGCAACGACGGCGAGCTGCTGCACCGCTGGGTGTCGGAAGGGCTCGGGCTCGGCTGGCGCTCCACCTGGGAGATCGCGCGCCAGCTCGAAACGGGCGAGCTCGAAACCGTGCTCGACGAATTCGCGCTGCCCGATTACGACATCCTGGCGGTCTATCCGCAGCAACGCTACGTGCCGGCGCGCGTGCGCTATTTCATCGACTATCTGCGCGAGGCCTATGCGCAGCCGGGGTACTGGCGCGGGGCAAGCTGATGGGGCACGGCGCACCAATCGGGACGGATCGCGGGCCGTGGTCAGGCCGATTTCAACGGATCGGCCCGCCAGTTGCCGTTCAAGTCGTTGAAAACACGACCGATTCACGCCGGAAAACCACCGAAACCATTGCGTGCCCCTGCCGAACGGGTTATGATCTTCGGCTTCTCACTTGCCACACCGGTTCCGACGCCCGGGTGGCTTTAATCCCCAAGGAGTGTGTATGCGTCATTACGAAATCGTATTTATCGTGCATCCCGATCAGAGCGAGCAAGTGCCCGCGATGATCGAGCGTTACAAGACCACGATCACCACGCGCGGCGGCCAGATCCACCGCGTTGAAGACTGGGGCCGTCGTCAGCTGGCCTACATGATCGAGAAACTCGCCAAGGCTCACTACGTCTGCGTGAACATCGAGTGCGACCAGGCTACGCTCGACGAACTCGAACACGCGTTCAAGTTCAACGACGCAGTGCTGCGCCACCTCATCGTCAAGCTGAAGAAGGCCGAAACGGGCCCGTCGCCGATGATGAAGGAAGTTCAGCGCGAAGAAGCCAAGAAGGCAGCTGCAGCGCAGCCGGCCGAAGCGCAGGCTTAAGACCGAACGGTCAAGCCACCAAGGATCGCGTCTCTCCGTGAACAGGCTGCAACTGACGGCAAGCGTCGTCGAGCGACAAGCGGTGCGATATACGCCCGCCGGCGTTCCGATCGCAAGCTGCACCTTGCAGCACCACACGGAGGTCGTCGAAGCCGGTATCCGGCGCCAGGTCGAATTGACGATCGAGGCGATGGCCGCCGGCGAGGCGAGCGGCAAGCTGGAACGCTGCGAGATGGGCGTCGAAACGCTCTTCACCGGCTTCCTGGCAAAAAAAAGCCGCAACGCGCGAACCCTGGTGTTTCACATCACAGCATTGCAGGACATAGGAAAGGACTGAATCATGCCCCGTCCCACTGGCAAGAAATTCGACAAGCGTCGTCAGCAACAAAACCCGCTGTTCAAGCGCAAGAAGTTCTGCCGCTTCACGGCAGCCGGCGTTGAGCAAATCGACTACAAAGACACGGATACGCTGAAGGACTTCATCGGCGAAAACGGCAAGATCACGCCGGCGCGTCTGACGGGTACGAAGGCGCATTACCAGCGCCAGCTCGACACGGCAATCAAGCGTGCGCGTTTCCTCGCGCTGCTGCCGTACACGGATCAGCACAAGGCCTAAGGCCAGCGACGCAATAAGGAGAATTCGAATGCAAATCATTCTGTTGGAAAAAGTCGCGAACCTGGGCAACCTGGGTGACATCGTCAAGGTCAAGGACGGCTACGCACGTAACTTCCTGATCCCGAATCGCAAGGCTCGCCGTGCGACGAAGGACGCGATCGCCGAATTCGAAGTCCGCCGCGCGGAACTCGAAAAGGTCGCCGCCGAAAAGCTGGCAGCCGCTACGGCAGTCGGCGAGAAGCTGGCAGGCCAGTCGTTCGAAATCACGCAGAAGTCGGGCGTCGACGGCCGTCTGTTCGGCTCGGTCACGAACGCGGACATCGCTGAAGTGCTGAAGAAGGCCGGCTACGAAGTCGAAAAGGCACAAGTGCGTCTGCCGGAAGGCCCGGTCAAGATCATCGGCGAGCACGCTGTTCAAGTCGCGCTGCACACGGATGTCGTCGTCGACATCACCGTGAACGTGATCGGCGACCACGCCTAAGCGACATCACGGCAACCGGGCGGTGCTTACCGCCCATGCCGCGAAGGCAGGGCCCGGGAAACCGGCCCTGCCTTTTTTCTTTTCCGCCGCCGTGTCTGGCGTCATCTCGCCCATTTCGCGATAATCCCAAGCCATGAACGTGCCGCACGACCCCCAAATCGAATCGCTGAAAGTCCCGCCGCACTCGGTCGAGGCCGAGCAATCGGTGCTGGGCGGCCTCCTGCTCGACAACGCAGCCTGGGACCGCATCGCCGACTTTCTTTCGCAACAGGATTTCTACCGCTACGACCACCGGCTGATCTACGAGCACATCGGGCGCCTGATCGCCTCGACGCGCCCGGCCGACGTCGTGACGGTGTACGAGGCGCTGGTCACGGCCGGCAAGGCCGACGACGTGGGCGGCCTGGCCTACCTGAATGCGCTGGCGCAGAACACGCCGAGCGCCGCGAACATCCGCCGCTATGCCGAGATCGTGCGCGACCGCGCGGTGCTGCGCCGGCTCGTGTCGGTGGCCGACGAAATCTCGGCCGACGCGTTCAATCCGCAGGGCAAGGAAGTGCGCCAACTGCTCGACGAGGCCGAATCGAAGGTGTTCTCGATCGCCGAGGAGGGCGCGCGCGGCACACAGGGCTTCCTCGAAATCGGGCCGCTGCTGACGCAGGTGGTGGAGCGCATCGACACGCTCTATCACACGGCCAACCCGAGCGACGTGACGGGCACGCCGACCGGTTTCGTCGATCTGGACCGGATGACGTCGGGCATGCACGGCGGCGAACTGATCATCGTGGCGGGGCGTCCGTCGATGGGCAAGACCGCGTTCTCGATGAACATCGGCGAATACGTGGCCGTGGAATATGGCCTGCCGGTGGCGGTGTTCTCGATGGAAATGCCGGGCAGCCAGCTCGTGATGCGGATGCTCGGTTCGGTCGGCCGGCTCGACCAGCACCGCATGCGTACCGGGCGGCTGTCCGACGAGGATTGGCCGAAGCTGACGCACGCGGTGCAGAAGATGAGCGAGGCGCAACTGTTCATCGATGAAACCGGCGGCCTGAACCCGATGGAACTGCGCTCGCGCGCGCGGCGTCTGGCGCGGCAATGCGGCAAGCTCGGCCTGATCATCGTCGACTACCTGCAGCTGATGAGCGGTTCGTCGTCGCAGGGCGAGAATCGCGCGACGGAAATCTCCGAAATTTCGCGCTCGTTGAAGAGCCTGGCCAAGGAACTCGACGTGCCGGTGATCGCGCTGTCGCAGTTGAATCGCGGCCTGGAACAGCGCCCCAACAAGCGCCCGATCATGTCGGACCTGCGCGAATCGGGCGCAATCGAACAGGATGCCGACGTGATCCTGTTCATCTACCGCGACGAAGTGTACAACCCGGACAGCCCCGACAAGGGCACCGCCGAAATCATCATCGGCAAGCAGCGTAACGGCCCGATCGGCCCCGTTCGGCTTACGTTCATCGGTCAATATACGAAGTTCGACAACTTCGCCGGGTCGCAGCACTTCCAGGGAGATTGACGCCGCTTGTAAAGCCCGGCGCCGCGAAGCGTTGTATCTCGCGCGGCCCGGGAGAAGGGCCTTACGTGTTTGCCGGGAAACGGTACAATGGCGCCGCATTTGTGACAGTCATTTGACAATACTCGGAAATTTCATGTTCGGTCGATTCATGCCCACCGAGGGCAAGTTCTTCGAAATCTTCAATTCGCACGCGAACTTCATCGTGGCCGGCGGCCGCGAGCTCGAATTGCTGATCGACAATCTCGACGATGCCGAGATCCACAAGCAGAAGGTGCAATCCGCGGAGAAGTCGGCGGACAAGTTGACGCATGAAGCGATCGACCTGCTGCACAAGACCTTCATCACGCCGCTCGATCGCGACGAAATCCACAAGCTGATCACCACGATGGACGACATCCTCGACCTGATGGAGGACGTCGCCACGGCCGTGTCGCTGTACGACGTGCAAGCCGTCACGTCGGAAGCGAGCCAGTTGGCCCACATCGTCACGGCGTCGGCCCAGCATGTTCAGCAGGCGGTGGCGCTGCTGTCGGACATGAAGCAGTCCTCGAAGATCCTCAAGGCCTGCGAGGAGATCGACCGTCTCGAATCGGATGCCGATCGCGTGTTGCGCTCGGCGATGTCGAAGCTGTTCCGCGAGGAAAACGACGTCAAGAACCTGATCAAGCTGAAGGCGATCTACGAGCTGCTCGAGGAGATCACCGACAAGTGCGAGGACGTCGCGAACATCATCGAAGGCATCGTGTTGGAAAACGCCTGAGCGAGCCACGATGCATTCGATACAACTCGCCATCTGGGCCGTTGCGACGCTCGTCATCGTCGCACTCGTGTTCGACTTCATGAACGGTTTCCACGACGCCGCGAATTCGATCGCGACCGTCGTGTCCACCGGTGTCCTGAAGCCGCAGCAGGCGGTCGCGTTCGCCGCCGTGTTCAACGTCATCGCCTATTTCGTGTTCCACCTGAAGGTTGCGCAAACGGTGGGCAAGGGCACCATCGATCCGGCCATCGTCGATCACTACGTGGTGTTCGGCGCGCTGGTGGGCGCGATCGGCTGGAACATCATCACCTGGTATTACGGGATTCCGTCGAGCTCCTCGCATGCGCTGATCGGCGGGCTGGTCGGCGCGGCCGTCGCCAAGTCGGGCTGGGGTTCGCTGAACCTGGACGGGCTGATGAAGACGGTCGCGTTCATCTTCATCTCGCCGCTGCTGGGATTCGTGCTCGGCTCGCTGTTCATGCTCGCGGTGTCGTGGATCTACTTTCGAACGCCGCCGAGCAAGGTCGATCGCCGGTTCCGGCGCTATCAGCTGCTGTCGGCCGGGCTTTACAGCCTTGGGCACGGCGGCAACGATGCGCAGAAGACCATCGGCATGATCTGGATGCTGCTGATCGCCACCGGTTATGCGTCGGCCACGGCCGATGCGCCGCCGGTGTGGGTGATTGGCGGGTGCTATCTGTCAATGGGCCTCGGTACGCTGTTCGGCGGCTGGCGGATCGTCCGCACGATGGGGCAGAAGATCACCAAGCTCAAGCCGGTCGGCGGGTTCTGCGCCGAGCTGGGCGGCGCGCTGACGCTGTTCTCGGCGTCGTGGATGGGCATTCCGGTATCGACCACGCACACCATCACCGGCGCGATCGTCGGCGTGGGCGCGACGCGCAAGCTGTCGGCCGTGCGCTGGGGCGTGGCGGGCAATATCGTCTGGGCCTGGGTGCTGACGATTCCGGCTTCGGCGCTGATCGCGGCGGCGGGCTGGTGGGTGGGG
>NZ_BAAILN010000092.1:388643-430884 GCF_054589155.1 Burkholderia sp. 3C | reverse complement strand
GTTGCTTCGAGCAGCGACAAAAAAGCGCCGCGAGCCGAAAGGCCGCGGCGCTTTGTTTTGTGAATTTGGGTTGATTGCCGCCAGTCGGGACAGGCGCTGCGCAGGGTGTCGCTCAGTAGCTGCCGGTGGCGAAGCGGGCGATCGGATCGTCGCCGCCAGCGTTGCCGCTTGTGGGGGCACCCGATGCAGTCGAGGCGCGGATGATGCCGCCTGCGCCGTCCGGCGATACCATCTGCGCCTGGCGCGCTGCTGCGCGGGCTGTGGGCGGCGGCGGTTCGAACGCATCGGCCGCCGCGTCGATCGGGTCGCGCGAGGCGGTGGTCGTGCCGGACCGGCCTGGATCGGGTGAGGCGGCGTAGCGCGGGGGAGTGGCAACCGGAGTGTCGTCGGCCGATGAGGTGGCCGACGTTGCGCCTGCGGCGCGCGCTTGCCGCTGCGCCGCCGACAGTGCGTTGGGCGGCGGTTCGAACGGATCGTCGCTGCTGGCGGCGGGCGCTGCGGTGGCGGCAATTCGAGGCGGCGGCGCGCTGTAGACAGGTTGGGGTGTCCGCGCCGGCTCGATCGATGCCGCCGTCACGGCCGGCGCAGCGGCTGCCACGGCCGGAGGTGCGCTATCGGCTGCCGGCTCGGCTTGACGGTTGTCGGCTTCATAAGTCGGCGTATCGAACGGCGAGGGCGCGTGACGCGGCGGCGCAACCCGGCGGATGCCGTCGAAATGCTTGGCCCAGTAAGGGTTGGTCAGATAGTCGAGACGCACCGTGCCGCCCGTGGACGGCGCATTGACGAAGCGCAGTTTGCCGACATAGATGCCGACGTGCGAATGCGGGCGGCCCGTGGTGTTGAAGAACACGAGATCGCCGGGCGCAATCTCGTCGGGTTCGACGGACACGCCGCGTGTGCTCATCTCGGCGGTGGTGCGCGGCAGCGATACGTTGGCGGCCCGCGACACGATGTAGCGCACCAGCCCGCTGCAATCGAAGCCGGCATCGGGCGTATTGCCGCCCCAGCGATAGGGAATACCGACGAGGCTCATCGCCTGGATCGGAATTTCCTCGCGGCCGATGCTGTGATCGACGAAATTCGGGAAGCCGCGTGGCGGCGCGAAGGCGCGCGGCGTGGTGATGCGCATCGATGAACCGGTGCGCGCCGATTGCTGCGGTGCGGTGGAGCACGCGGCAAGCAGGGAAAGCACGACGACGGACAGCCAGATTCGCAGCATTGGAAAAGGACGAGTGCCGATAAGCACCTATCGTATGACCACGGGTATTGCGGATAGTAGTCGGTCCGACGGGGCAGCGGCAAGCAATCTTCAGGCAGGACTTGAAGTATTGCCTGATTTGTAGGCAGGTCGTCAGAGTTTTTGCGCAAAAAGTCGGACCCTAATAAGAATCGACCGAAGCGCAGGCGAAAAAAAAGCGCTCCGTCGGGAGCGCTTTCTTGCATCGATCGGGTGAGCGATCAGAGGATGTCGGACGCGTAGTCGGCCAGCCGCGAGCGCTCGCCACGCGCCAGCGTGACGTGGCCGCTGTGGCCCCAGCCCTTGAAGCGATCGACCACGTAGGTCAGGCCGGAGCTGCCTTCGGTCAGGTACGGCGTGTCGATCTGCGCAATATTGCCGAGGCAGACGATCTTAGTGCCCGGGCCGGCACGCGTGACCAGCGTTTTCATCTGCTTCGGCGTCAGGTTCTGCGCCTCGTCGATGATCACGTATTTGTCGACGAAGGTCCGGCCGCGCATGAAGTTCATGCTCTTGACCTTGAGGCGCGAGCGGATCAGTTCCTGCGTGGCGGCACGGCCCCATTCGCCGGCGGCATCGTCGGTTTTCTGCAGCACTTCGAGGTTGTCGTCGAATGCGCCCATCCACGGCTGCATCTTCTCTTCCTCGGTGCCGGGCAGGAAGCCGATGTCCTCGCCGACCGGCACGGTCGCGCGCGTCACGATGATCTCGTTGTAGCGCTTGTCGTCGAGCACCTGCGCGAGGCCGGCCGCGAGCGCGACGAGCGTCTTGCCGGTGCCGGCCTGGCCGAGCAGCGTGACGAAGTCGATCTCCGGGTTCATCAGCAGGTTCAGCGCGAAGTTCTGCTCGCGGTTGCGCGCCGTGATGCCCCACACGTTGTTCTTGTGGTGGCTGTAGTCGCGCAGCGTCTGCAGCAGCGCCGTCTTGCCGTTCAGCTCACGCACGATCGCGTGGAAGGTCGGCTCGCCGTTCTGCGGTTCGAGGAACACGAACTCGTTGACCAGCATCGAGTTCACCAGCGGGCCGGTCACGCGGTAATACGTGGTGCCCGTCTTGGTGTCCTGCCAGCTTTCCATGCCCTTGGCATGGCGGGTCCAGAAGTCCTGCGGCAACTCGCGCACGCCCGAGTACAGCAGGTCCTTGTCCTCGAGCACCTGATCGTTGAAGTAATCTTCGGCGGGCAGACCGAGCGCGTGGGCCTTGATCCGCATGTTGATGTCTTTCGACACCAGCACCACCAGGCGGTCGCTGCGCTCGCGTTGCAGCGCGCGCACCACGCCGAGGATCTGGTTGTCGGCCTTGCCTTCCGGCAGGCCTTCGACCGGCTCGATCGTGGTCAGCGTGGTCTGGAAGTAGAGGCGGCCGAGCGCATCGCGGTTGCCGAGGCGCGACAGCGCTATGCCGGCCGTGATCGTGCCGGCGTCGGCCACCAGTGCGTCGAGCGTGCGGCTGACCTGGCGCGCGTTGCGCGCCACTTCCGACATGCCCTTCTTGTGGTTGTCGAGTTCTTCCAACGTCATCATCGGCAGATAGACGTCGTGTTCCTCGAAACGGAACAGGCTGCTCGGATCGTGCATCAGCACGTTGGTGTCGAGCACGAACAGCTTCTGCTGCTCGACGGCAGCCGTCTTGCGGCCACGCGAGGTGCGGGCCGCCTCGCGGGCGGGCGCGGCCGGTGCGGCGGCAGCCTTGGCGACGGGCGCCTCGGCGCGTGCAACGGGAGCGGCCGGCGCAGCCGGCGTTTGCACGGGCGTCAGCAGGGCGGCGGTTTGCCTGGATTTGCGCGGGCGCGCTGCGCCGGGCGCGGCCTCGGCGGCGGGCGCAACGGCGTGCAGTGCGGCCGGGGTGTTCGCGGCGGGCGCCATCGGGTCGGCGACGTTCGCGTCGGCGTAATCGGCCGTGCCCTCATCGGCGGCGCGTTTCGCCGTGGTGCGGGTCGTGCGCGCTTTCACCTTGTATTCATCGGGTGGCAGCAGGCTGCCGAGCTTGCTGGGAGGAGTAGGCAAAGGCATGGTGTCCCTCGGAAGGAATCGTGTCGCTTGGAATGCGCCGCGGTTCGCATCCTGTCACGCAAAGCGTGCAGTTTGCGCGGCGTGGCGCAAAGGAGTGTCAAAACGCCGGTTCGCCTATTTTTCGATCAGCTCCTGGGCGGAAGTGTCGCGACGGACAGTGCGCGCCGCAAACGGCCATGAAAAAAGCCGCTTCCCCCGAACAGGGACAAGCGGCTCGGATTCTTGCAGCGTAGCGGCGCACCTTACGGGCCAGCGACCCTCGCGCTGACCGCCTGCACAGCTACGAAAAAGAGTGGGCTGACGGGCATTCATTGCGGGCCAATATAACCCGCCTCAAAGCGCTTGTACAGCGCCGAGCACCTCGTCGACATGGCCCGGCACCTTGATGCCGCGCCACTCCTGGCGAAGCACGCCGGCGGCGTCGATCAGGAAGGTCGAGCGCTCGATTCCGCGCACTTCCTTGCCATACATTTTCTTCATTTTCATGACGCCGAACAGCGCGCAGAGCGTTTCTTCGGGATCTGAAACCAGCGGGAACGGCAGTTCGAGCTTGGCCTTGAAATTGTCGTGCGAGCGCAGGCTGTCGCGCGACACGCCGACGATCTCCGCGCCCGCCTTCTGGAATTTCGGATACAGATCGCGGAATTGCAGACCCTCGGTCGTGCAGCCCGGCGTGTTGTCCTTCGGATAGAAATACAGCACGAGCTTCTTGCCGTTCAGCGCGGACAGCGTGAAGTCGCCGCCTGTTGCCGGCGCGGTGAAATCGGGAACGGCGCGGTCGATTTCGACGGACACGGGATTCTCCTGTTGTTATCGGCGGCACGCCGCGTGCGGCGTGCCGTGAGGGAGGGAAAACGGAGGCGGGAGCAGTCAGTCGGGCTGGACGATCAGCTCGCCGGAGCGGCCGGAAATTTCGCCCCACATGACAGGGTACGATGGCAGCGAATCGAAATCCAGCGCGGCATGATAGTCGCCCATCGTGGCGAACGTGTGGCCTTGCGCGCGCCAGCCGGCGAGCAGTTGCTCGAAGATCGGCGCGAGTTTCTGGCCTTCGAGCTCGGCGTGGAGCGTGAACACCTGATCGTGCGAGTTGTGTTCGGTCAGCTTGAGCAGGTGCGCGGCGACGTTCGATTCGTCGATGCCGTCGATGCCGAGCACCTCGTCGAGCGTGGGCAGCGTGGTGGGCATCTGCACATGCGCGAGCGTACGGCCCGCGACGACCGGCCGGTACGGGCCGTGACCTCGGCCGTCCGAGGCGTAGAGCATGCCCCAGGCGTCGATCTGCTCGAACGCGCTGTCGTTCATCTGCCAGCCGGCCGCGCCGTGCGTGGCCGGCGGCGCGCCGAAAATCTCGATGAAGCGCGCGTGGCTCTTGCCCATCTCGCCGGCGGTCCAGTCGCGCGGGCGGGCCCGCACGTTGTCCTGCCAGTAGACGTGATCCCAGGTGTGAATCCCGCACTCGAAGCCGGCCTCGTGGATCGCGCGCATTTCGCCCACCGCGCGCCGCCCGATGTCCGGCCCGGGCAGCAGCACGCCATACATCAACTGGCGGATGCCGTAGTGCTCGACCACCGAGGTGCGCGATACCTTCTTGAGGAAGCCCGGCCGCAGCACGCGGCGCATGGCCCAACCGGTGTGGTCGGGGCCGAGGCTGAACAGGAAGGTGGCGCGTGCGGCGTGACGATCGAAGATGCGGGCGAGGTTCGGCACGCCTTCGCGGGTGCCGCGAAGGGTATCGACGTCGATCTTGAGGACGATGCGGGCCAACGCGTCAGCCTTGCTGCTCGACCAGCGCGCGCGCGTCGGCCACGTGGCCGCGATACGCTTCGAAGATGTTGCGCAGCGCGTCGTCGAACGTCGAGACCGGCGCCCAGCCGAGCTCCTGCATCGTGTTGTCGATTTTTGGCACGCGATTCTGCACGTCCTGGTAGCCGTTGCCGTAGTAGGCGCCCGAGGTGGTTTCCACCAGTTGGACCTGCTTGGCCATGTCGGCGTACTCGGGGAATTCGGCGGCCAGTTCGAGCATCTTGTGGGCCAGTTCGCGCACCGAGTAGTTGTTGCTCGGGTTGCCGATGTTGTAGATCTTGCCCGAGGCGACGCCGTTCGGGTTGTCGATGATCTTCATCAGCGCGCTGATGCCGTCGTCCACGTACGTGAACGCGCGCTTTTGCGAGCCGCCGTCGACGAGGCTGATGTTCTCGCCGCGCACGATGTGGCCGAGGAACTGCGTGACCACGCGCGAGCTGCCTTCCTTCGGCGTGTAGATCGAGTCGAGGCCCGGCCCGATCCAGTTGAACGGGCGGAACAGCGTGAAGTTCAGGCCTTCCATGCCGTAGCCCCAGATCACGCGATCCATCAACTGCTTCGAGCACGCGTAGATCCAGCGCGGCTTGTTGATCGGGCCGTAGGTCAGCGCCGAGGCGTCAGGGTCGAACTGCTCGTCCGAGCACATGCCGTAGACCTCGGAGGTCGACGGAAACACCAGGTGCTTGCCGTACTTGACGGCCGAACGCACGATCGGCAGGTTCGCCTCGAAATCGAGTTCGAACACGCGCAGCGGCTGCTGCACATAAGTGGCGGGCGTGGCGATCGCGACCAGCGGCAGGATCACGTCGCACTTCTTGACGTGGTACTCGACCCATTCCTTGTTGATCGTGATGTCGCCTTCGAAGAAGTGCATCCGCTCGTGATTGACGAGATCGCCAAGCCGATCGGTCTGCATGTCCATCCCGAACACTTCCCAATCGGTGGTTTCAAGAATGCGCTTGGACAGGTGATGGCCGATGAAGCCGTTCACACCCAGGATCAGGACTTTTTTTGCTTTCATGACTGACGGGAAGAATCAATGAACTGCGCGAATTGAGCGGGAGAGACGACCGTTTCGTGTTCCGGACGGCCGTCGGGCTGCTCGCGCAGCTCGAGGATGGTGACGGCGCGGCTGTCGCCGCAGACGCCGAATAGCGCATTATCGCTTACGTGCAGGCCTGCCGGCAATTCCCGCGCGGCCTGTGCGGCCGGCGAGCCGGGCGCCGCGAGCCGCGCGCGCGCGACCACGAAACGCGTGCCGTGCAGGTCGACAAACGCGCCCGGATAAGGGGGCGCGACCGCGCGGATCAGGTTGTAGACCTCGGCGGCCGGTTTCGACCAGTCGAGGCGGCCGTCCTCGGGCTTGCGCCCGCCGAAGTAGCTGCCCTGCGACAGATCGTTCGGCAGATGCGGCGCCTCGCCGGCCAGCAGCGCCGGCAGCACGCGCCAGAGCGTCTGCTCGGCGGCCACCGTCACCTTGTCGAACACTTGCGCGGCGGTGTCGTCGGGCAGGATCGGCACGGCCGTCTGGCCGATGATGGCGCCGGCATCGGGCTTGGCGGCCATTTCGTGCAGCGTCGCGCCGGTGTCGGTTTCGCCGTTCAGCACTGCCCAGTTGGTCGGCACGCGGCCGCGGTACTTCGGCAGCAGCGAGCCGTGCATGTTGTAGGCGCCGCGTGGCGCGAGCGCCAGCAGCGCGACCGGCAGCATGTGCCGGTAATAGAACGAGAAGATGAAATCGGGCCGGGCCGCCGAGACGGCCTCGCGCAGTTCGGCGGCGGCCGGATCGGCCGGCGTCAGCACCGGGATGCCGTGCTCGCGCGCCACCGACGCGACGCTGCCGAACCAGATGTTCTCGGTCGGGCTGTCCTCGTGGGTGACGACCAGCGCCACCTCGACGCCGCGCGCGAGCAGCACCTGCAGGCAGCGCACGCCGACGTTGTGATACGCGAATACCACCGCGCGCGATTTCATCGCGATGCCTCCTGGGTGCCGGGCAGCGGCAGCGACGCACGGTCGTGGCGCTCCTCGAGCACGGTCTGGATCAGGTAGCGCGGGCGCGCGCGTACCTGTTGATAGATTCGTCCGATGTATTCGCCGAGCAGGCCGAGCGCGAAGATGATCACGCCGAGCATGAAGAACGTGATGGCGAACAGCGTGAACACGCCCTGGACTTCGGCGCCGATCACGAAGCGGCGGATCAGCAGCAGCAGGAACAGCCCGGCCGAGCCGATCGACAGGATCACGCCGACGAACGACAGCCATTGCAGCGGCACCACCGAGAAGCCGGTGACGAGGTCGAAGTTCAGGCGGATCAGACTGTAGAGCGAATACTTCGATTCGCCGGCGAAGCGTTCCTCGTGCGCGACGTCGATTTCGGTCGGGTTCTGCGCGAACGTGTAGGCCAGCGCCGGGATGAACGTGTTGACCTCGCCGCAGCGGTTGATGGTGTCGATGATCTGGCGGTTGTACGCGCGCAGCATGCAGCCCTGATCGGTCATCTTGATGCGCGTGATGCGCTCGCGGAACCGGTTCATCACGGCCGAGGCCTTGCGGCGCCACAGGCTGTCCTGGCGCTGCATGCGGATCGTGCCGACGTAGTCGTAGCCTTCGCGCATCTTGTGCACCAGCTTGCCGATTTCCTCGGGCGGATTCTGCAGGTCGGCGTCGAGCGTGATGACGATCTGGCCGCGCGACTGCTCGAAGCCGGCCAGGATCGCCATGTGCTGACCGTAGTTGCCGTTGAGCAGCACCACGCGCGTCGTGTCCGGGCGCTTGCGGAACTGCTCGGCGAGCAGGGCGGCGGAGCGGTCGCGGCTGCCGTCGTTGATCAGGATCACTTCGTACGACGCATCGAGTGCGTCGAGCGCCGGATACAGGCGGGAGAAGAGCGCGGCCAGCCCGGCTTCCTCGTTGTACACGGGGATGACGATCGAGACTTCCGGGTTCATGGCGCGTGTTTCGGGGTGAGTCATTTCCGCTTATTTTCCGTATCGTTCGCAAATCTGGTTGACGGCGCTGACGACGCGCGTCACGTCGGCCTCGCTCATCTGCGTGAAGAGCGGCAGCGTGACGGTCGACGCGCCGAAGCGCTCGGCGTGCGGGAACATGCCTTCGCGGAAGCCGAGCGCGCGGTACAGCGTGAACAGGTGGATCGCCGGGTAGTGCACGCCCGAGCCGATGCCGTGCTCCTTGAGCTGCGCCATGAAGTCGCCGCGCGTGATCGCGAGCCGTTCGAGCGGCAGCGTGATCTGGAACATGTGCCAGTTGCCGTGCTCGAACTCGGCCACCGGCAGGCCGATGCCGAGCGCCGCGGCCGGGCCGCCGGCGAAGCCGTCGAAGTAGGCGCGGGCGAGCTGGCGGCGCACTTCCGTGAAGCGGTCGATCTGGCCGAGCTGGCCGAGGCCCACGCGGGCCGCGACGTCGGTCAGATTGTACTTGCCGCCGAGCACGTCGCAGTCCATGCCGTCGAGGCCGGTGCGCGTCACGCCCTGCAGGCGGTATTTCTGCGCGAGCCGTGCTTCGTCTTCGTCGTTGAGCACCAGCGCGCCGCCCTCGATCGAGGTGACGTTCTTGTTCGGGTGGAAGCTGAACGAGACCAGATCGCCGAACGCGCCGATCCGCTTGCCCTTCCACGACGAGCCGAGCGCCTGCGCGGCATCCTCGATCACGCGCAGGCCGGCTGCGCGGGCGATGGCGTACAGGCGGTCCATGTCGACCGGCAGCCCGCCGAGGTAGACCGGAATCACGGCCTTGGTGCGCGGCGTGATCGCGCGTTCGAGCGCGTCGAGATCGAGGTTGCGCGTGACCGGGTCGATATCGACGAACACCGGCGTGGCGCCCACTTCGAGGATCACGTTGCTGGTCGCAACCCAGCTCGCGGGCGTGGTGATGACTTCATCGCCCGGGCCGACGCCGGCAATGCGCAGGCCGATCTCGAGCGTGGCGGTGCCGGAGTTGAACGTGCGCACCGGGCGGCCGCCGCAATAGTCGGACAGCGCCGCTTCGAAGCGCTGGTTCTGCGGGCCGGTCGTGATCCAGCCGGAGCGGAGCACTTCGGTGACGCCCTGAATGGTGTCCTCGTCGATTTCCGGGCGGGTCATCGGCAGAAACGGAACGGATGGCTGGCTCATGTCGGCTGGTGAGTAGACTTTAAATGGGGCTGGATCTCATGCGATCCGGCATGCGCATTAAACACTGGTTCGCGAGAGTACAACGTCTCTTTTTGTGGGGGGAAGGGGGGATTGCCGCGATGGCGCCGGCGGCCTCCTGCGGCGCTTCAGCCGCGCGCCAGCACCACCACGCCGATCAGGATGATGCCGATGCCGATCAGGCGTTGCAGGCTCATCACCTCGCCGAACAGATACCAGGCGGCGAAGGCGTTGAGCACGTAGCCGAGCGAGAGCATCGGATAGGCGATCGAGACGTCCACGCGCGACAGCCCGACGATCCACACCACCACGCTCAGCACATAGCAGCTCAGGCCGCCGATGATCGGCAGTTGCGTGGCGATCTTGAAGCCGATCGGGATGATGTTGGCGCGCGAAATGTCGAAATGGCCGACGGCGTTGACGCCGGCCTTGAGCAGCAATTGCGCGACGGCGTTGAGCAGTACGCCGGTGAGGATGCAGACGAGGGAAACGGGATTCACGGAACGGCGGTCCTTGGGAGGCTCAGGATTGGGGCGGCGTGGCGGCCGGTGTTGCAGCCGACGCCGCGGCCGGCGTGGCGACGATCACGCGGCGATTGTCGCGCGCGATCACCGTCATCGGCAGGCCTTGCTTGACGAATGCGTCGTAGCGCTCGGGGCGCATCATCGCCAGCGCCGGGCTGCCGCTGCGCCAGCGGCGTTCCCACTCGGCGATGGTCGGCACCCATTTCTGCGGTTCCTGCCCGATGCCGAAGCTCAGTTCGTCCTGATAGGCCACCAGCGTGGTGGTGTGGCGCACGTAGAACGGCACGGTGTGGTCGAGCATCTCGATCGAGTAGAACGGCGTGTCGGGCGGCAACCTGGCGAACTCGGCGCGCACGGCAGGCGCGAGCAGCGCGCCCGAACTGTAGCGGCCGAACGCGTCGTGGCCGGTGCCGCCGATGGTGCCGAACAGCAGCCAGCCGGCACCGAACACGAAGGCGGTGGCGGCGATGCCGGCCTTGCCACGGCGGTTGATCGACAGCGCGAGCAGCGTCAGCACGAACGCGACGGCCAGCGCCGCATACACCCAGTGCTGGAAATCGACGTACTGCGCGTTCGGCGTGCGGGCGTCGCCAAGGCGGCCCAGCACGATGCAGCCGCAGGCGGCCGCGATCAGGAACAGCAGATAGCCGATCAGGTGCCAGCGGTAGCGCTCGCGCGCCACCAGCGGCAGGTAGGCGCCGAGCATCAGCGCCAGCGACGGGGCGATCGGCAGCACGTACGACACCAGCTTCGAGTGCGAGGCGCTGAAGAACACGAAGATGAACCCGGTCCAGATCAGCAGCACCAGCATCGGCGCGAAGCCGTTCGGCTGACGCGGCATGCGCCAGGCGTGGCGCAGGCTCTGGCCCGCGATCGACAGCCACGGCAGGAAGCCCACCAGCAGCACGCCGACGAAGTAATACACCGGGCCGGGGCGGTTCTGCTCGGGCGTCAGGTAGCGGCGGAACTGCTGGACCACGAAGAAGAAGTTGAAGAATTCGGGGTTGCGCTGCTGCATCAGCACGAACCACGGCGCGGCGATCGCGAAGAAGATCAGCAGGCCGCTCACCAGGTGCAGGCGCTTCCAGAGCGCCCAGTCGCGGGCGATCAGCGTGTAGAGCACCAGCACCGCGCCGGGCAGCACCACGCCGATCAGCCCCTTGGACAGCACGGCCACGGCCATCGACGCCCAGCACAGCCACATCCAGCCGCGCGTGGCGCGCGTCGGCAGGCCGGGGCGTTGCGCCAGCAGCAGCGCGCCGAGCGTGACGGCCATCCAGAACGACAGGCCCATGTCGAGCGTGTTGAAGTGGCCCATCAGGTTCCAGTACGGCGAGGACGCGAGCACCACGGCGGCGCACAGGCCGGCCAGCGGGTTGAACACGCGCGCGCCGGTGTAGCCGACGAACAGGATGCCGGCGAAGCTGGCCAGCGCCGTGTACAGGCGCGCCTGCCATTCGCCGAGGCCGAACCAGGCGAACGTCAGCGCGTTCATCCAGGTCTGCATCGGCGGCTTCTCGAAATACTTGTAGCCGTTGTAGCGCGGTGTGATCCAGTCGCCGGTGGCGAACATTTCGCGCGCCATTTCGGCGTAGCGGCCCTCGTCGCTGGGGATCAGATGGCGCAGCCCGAGCGGGCCGAACCAGATCAGGGCGAGTGCCAGCACGATCAGGAGGAGTGCGGCGCGGTTGAGCGGTAGCCTCGATGGCGTATCGTTCATGAGTCGGTCAGCCTGTCAGACGGTCGTTGTTGGAATGGCGGAGATCGGAAACCGGTACGGCCCGGGGGCGGTGCGGCATCGACGTACGGCATCGTTTCCCGGTAGGGGAACCGATGCCGCCCGGCTTTGTAACGCATCGCGCCTTAACGTTCAATTAACGTCGCTTTCAAACGGGTGTCACGCGGGCCGGGTTCGATGGGAGCGGGCGCCGGTTCGTCTGCCTGTTGCCGTTTATTGCGCCGCGCGTTCGATCAGCAGCGCGGCGGCGACCTTGCGGCCCTCGGACATCAGGATGTTGTAGGTGCGGCAGGCGGCCTGGAAATCCATCGTTTCCACGCCGATCCGGCGCGCCGTGAGTGCGGCAGTCAGCCGCGGGTGGGGGAACCGCAATCGCGCGCCGCTGCCGAAGATCACGACTTCCGGGGCGGAATCGAGCAGCATCGCGAAATGCTCGGCGGCGAGCGCGTCGAACGCCTCGACGGGCCACGGTGCGACGGGCGCGTCCGGCAGGACGAGCACGCTGCCGTCATGGCGCTGCAGGTTGATCTCGACGTAATCGGGGCCGTAGCCGGTGACGGTATTGAGCGCGTCGCTCGGTTCCTGGTGTAGTTTCAAATCGTTGTCCGCGGTGTCGGGTGGGCCGCTCCGACGGCTCCGACTGGCCGGGCAGGGCCGCCGGAGGCGGCTGCCGGGCGCCGCAGCCGGTGGCCGCGCGCGGCGCCGGTGTGCCGTGCGCAGGTGGTCGAGCCGGATTGGTGCATTGCGAAAGCGGGTGAAAATCCGCTAAATTATAGCTTTTTAGCTGCCACCGGGCGGCATTTGCGTCGCGCGTTGCCACAAGCCGCGTCCGGCCTCGCTTCCGACCGTCTCCTGAACAGCGCGCACCGACCGGCCGCTCTCCAGTTGTGGACCTCCTTCCCCCAGCTTCGCCAAGCCTTGCCCAGGAACGTGCCTGCCGTGAAACCGATTCAGAAATCCAACAAGCTGCTCAACGTGTGCTACGACATTCGCGGCCCGGTGCTCGAGCACGCCAAGCGCCTCGAAGACGAAGGCCACAAGATCATCAAGCTGAATATCGGCAACCTGGCGGCGTTCGGTTTCGAAGCCCCGGATGAAATCATTCAGGACATGATCCGCGCGCTGCCGAACGCATCGGGCTACTCGGATTCGAAGGGCGTGTTCTCGGCGCGCAAGGCCGTCATGCACTACACGCAGGAAAAGGGCGTGAAAGGCGTCGAACTCGACGACATCTACATCGGCAACGGCGCGTCGGAACTGATCGTGATGGCCACCCAGGGGCTGCTCAACGACGGCGACGAAGTGCTGCTGCCGGCGCCCGACTACCCGCTGTGGACGGCCGCGGTCAGCCTGTCGGGCGGCACGCCCGTGCATTACATCTGCGACGAGCAGAACGGCTGGATGCCCGACCCGGACGACATCCGCCGCAAGATCACGCCGAACACCAAGGCGCTGGTGGTGATCAACCCGAACAACCCCACCGGCGCGCTCTATTCGGACGACCTGCTGCGCGAGCTGATCGCGATCGCGCGCGAGCATGGCCTGGTGATCTTCGCCGACGAGGTGTACGACAAGATCATCTACGACGGCAAGACCCACACCGCGCTCGGCTCGCTGTCCGAGGACGTGATCACGGTCACGTTCAACAGCCTCTCGAAGAGCTACCGTTCGTGCGGCTACCGTGCCGGCTGGATGTTCGTGTCCGGCCTGACGGGCGAAAACCGCCGCCGCGCGAAGGATTATCTCGAAGGGCTCGGCATTCTGTCGTCGATGCGGCTGTGCGCGAACGTGCCCGGCCAGTTCGCGATCCAGACCGCGCTCGGCGGCTACCAGAGCATCAACGAGCTGATCGTGCCCAGCGGTCGCCTGTACCGCCAGCGCGAGGTGGCCTACGACATGCTGACCTCGATTCCGGGCGTCACTTGCGTGAAGCCCGACGCGGCGCTCTACATGTTCCCGCGCCTCGATCCGAAGCTCTACCCGATCCAGAACGACCAGCAGTTCATTCTCGACCTGCTGCTCAAGGAACGCGTGCTGCTCGTGCAGGGCACGGGCTTCAACTGGCCCACGCCCGATCACTTCCGGGTCGTGTTCCTGCCGAACATCGACGATCTGACCGATTCGATCAACCGAATCGCGCGTTTCCTCGACGGCTACCGCAAACGCCACGCCGCCTGACCGGCTGCCCGTTCCGCCTTCATTCAACTTCACACAAGACTACACGCAGCATGGAACCGATCAAAGTCGCCCTGTTGGGCTTCGGCACCGTCGGCGGCGGCACCTTCGAGGTGCTGCGCCGCAATCAGGAAGAAATCAAACGGCGCGCCGGCCGGGGCATCGAGATCACGCGCATCGCGGTCCGCAACCCGGCGAAGGCGCAAGCCGCGCTCGGCGGCGCGAGCCTCGACGTGACCAGCGATTTCCACGCCGCCGTCGATGACCCGTCGATCTCGATCGTCGCCGAAATGATCGGCGGCACCGGCATCGCCCGCGAGCTGGTGTTGCGCGCGATCGCCAACGGCAAGCATGTCGTGACCGCCAACAAGGCGCTGCTCGCGGTGCACGGCAGCGAGATCTTCGCGGCCGCGCGCGCGAAGGGCGTGATGGTGGCCTTCGAGGCCGCCGTCGCCGGCGGCATCCCGATCATCAAGGCGCTGCGCGAAGGCCTGACGGCCAATCGCATCCAGTACATCGCCGGCATCATCAACGGCACCACGAACTACATCCTGTCGGAAATGCGCGACCGCGGCCTCGATTTCGCGACGGCGCTGAAGGCCGCGCAGGAACTGGGCTACGCGGAAGCCGATCCGACCTTCGACATCGAAGGCGTGGACGCCGCGCACAAGGCCACCATCATGAGCGCGATCGCGTTCGGCGTGCCGGTGCAGTTCGACCGCGCCTACGTCGAGGGCATCAGCAAGCTCGCGGCCACCGATCTGCGCTACGCGGAGGAACTCGGCTACCGCATCAAGCTGCTCGGCATCGCGCGTCGCGCGGAGAAGGGCATCGAGCTGCGCGTGCATCCCACGCTGATCCCGGAAAAGCGCCTGCTGGCCAATGTGGAAGGCGCGATGAACGCGGTCGTGGTGCACGGCGACGCGGTGGGCACCACGCTGTACTACGGCAAGGGCGCCGGCGCCGAGCCGACCGCCTCGGCCGTGGTGGCCGACCTGGTGGACGTCACGCGCCTGCACACCGCCGACCCGGAGCACCGCGTGCCGCATCTGGCGTTCCAGCCGGAAAGCCTGTCGAACACGCCGATCCTGTCGATCGAGGACGTGACGAGCGGTTACTACCTGCGCCTGCGCGTGGCCGACGAAACCGGCGTGCTGGCCGACATCACGCGCATCCTGGCCGATTCGGGCATCTCGATCGACGCGCTGCTGCAGAAGGAATCCGAGCAGGTCGACAGCAACAACGGCGAGACCGACATCATCCTGATCACGCACGTGACGATCGAACGCAACGTGAACGCGGCGATCGCCCGCATCGAGGCGCTCTCGACGGTCCGCTCGCAGGTCACGAAGCTGCGCATGGAAGCGCTCAACTGAGACACGACATGAATTACATTTCGACGCGCGGCGCCGGCATCGGCGAGCGCCACACGTTCTCGGACATCCTGCTGGGTGGCCTGGCCAAAGACGGCGGCCTGTATCTGCCGGCCGCGTACCCGCGCGTGTCGGCGGACGAACTGGCGCGCTGGCGCGCGCTGCCGTACGCGGAACTGGCGTTCGAGATCCTCTCGAAGTTCAGCGACGACATCCCGGCCGACGACCTGCGCGACCTGACGCGCCGGACCTACCGCGCCGACGTCTACAGCAACACGCGCCATGGCGAGAACGCGGCCGACATCACGCCGATCAAGCCGCTCGGCACCGAGGGCGGCACCACGCTCGCGCTGCTCGAACTGTCGAACGGCCCGACGCTGGCGTTCAAGGACATGGCGATGCAGTTGCTCGGCAACCTGTTCGAGTACACGCTGGCCAAGCACGGCGAGACGCTGAACATCCTCGGCGCGACCTCGGGCGACACCGGCAGCGCCGCCGAATACGCGATGCGCGGCAAGGCCGGCGTGCGCGTGTTCATGCTGTCTCCGCACAAGAAGATGAGCGCGTTCCAGTCGGCGCAGATGTACAGCCTGCAGGACCCGAACATCTTCAACCTGGCCGTGGAAGGCGTGTTCGACGACGCGCAGGACATCGTCAAGGCCGTCTCGAACGATCACGCCTACAAGGCGAAGCACAAGATCGGCACGGTCAATTCGATCAACTGGGCACGCGTGGTGGCGCAGGTCGTCTACTACTTCAAGGGCTATTTCGCGGCCACCACGAGCAACGACCAGCGCGTGTCGTTCACGGTGCCGTCGGGCAATTTCGGCAATGTCTGCGCGGGCCATATCGCGCGCATGATGGGCCTGCCGATCGAGAAGCTGGTGGTGGCCACCAACGAGAACGACGTGCTCGACGAATTCTTCCGCACCGGCGCGTATCGCGTGCGCGGCGCCGAGAACACGTATCACACCAGCAGCCCGAGCATGGATATATCGAAGGCCTCGAACTTCGAGCGCTTCGTGTTCGATCTGCTCGGCCGCGACCCGGCGCGCGTCGTGCAACTGTTCCGCGATGTCGAGCAGCACGGCGGCTTCGACCTGGCGAAGAGCGGCGATTTCGCCCGCGTCGCGCAGTTCGGCTTCGTGTCGGGCCGCAGCACGCATGACGACCGCCTGGCGACGATCCGCGATGTCTACGCGCGCTATTCGACGATGATCGACACGCACACGGCCGACGGCGTGAAGGTCGCGCGCGAACATCTGCAGCCGGGTGTGCCGATGGTGGTGCTCGAAACGGCGCAGCCGATCAAGTTCGGCGAGACGATCCGCGAGGCGCTGGGCCGCGAGGCCGAGCGTCCGTCGGCGTTCGACGGCATCGAGGCGCTGCCGCAGCGTTTCGAGGTGGTCAAGGCCGACGCGCAGCACGTCAAGGATTTCATCGCCGCGCATACGGGCGACTGATCCGCCGCCACGGCGCGCGGGTGGAAACGGACGGCTTCGGCTGCCCGGTTCGGCTCGCCGCCGTGCGCCACGGCCGCGACGGCTCCACGCCGTCGCGGCCGTTTTCTTTTGGGGCCGACGTCGTTCGCCGGACGTTGCGCGTTGAGCGCACAGCCGGCCGGCGCGCTCGCTACAATGTGGCTTCCGCTTTCCCCGACGATCACCGAGATGTCGAATCCCGCTCCCCAGGCTCCCCGCGCCCCGATGCTGTCGACTGCCGACGCGCTTGCCGCCTTGCTCGGCGCGGCCGTGCCGCTCACGGATGCCGAAACCGTGCCGACGCTCGATGCACTGGGCCGCGTGCTCGCGGCCGACGTGGTGTCGCCGCTCGACGTGCCGCCGATGGCGATCAGCGCGATGGACGGCTACGCCGTGCGTGTGGCCGACCTGACGCAGGGCGATCGCCGCCTGCCCGTCTCGCAGCGGATTCCGGCCGGCCATCCGGCCGCGCCGCTGGCGGCCGGCACCGCGGCGCGGATCTTCACGGGCGCGTCGGTGCCCCCCGGCGCCGATGCCGTCGTCATGCAGGAGCAGGCTGCGGCGGCCGGCGACGAGGTCGACATCCTCCACACGCCGAAGGCCGGCGAATGGATCACCGCGCAGGGTGCCGACATCCGGCGCGGGGCCGTGATCCTGCCGGCCGGCACGCGGCTCGGGCCGCAGGCGCTCGGGTTGGCCGCCTCGGTGGGCTGCGTGAGCCTCACGGTGCGGCGGCGCGTGAAGGTGGCGGTGTTCTTCACGGGTGACGAACTGACGATGCCGGGCGAGCCGCTCAAGCCCGGTGCGATCTACAACTCGAACCGTTTCACGCTGCGCGGCTTGCTGGCGCGCTTCGGCTGCGAGGTCAGCGATTTCGGCATCGTGCCCGATTCGCTCGATGCGACGCGCGCCACGCTGCGCGAGGCGGCGCGCGGCCACGACCTGATCGTGACGAGTGGGGGCGTGTCGGTGGGCGATGAGGATCACGTCAAGCCGGCTGTCGAGGCAGAAGGCCGGCTGTCGCTGTGGCAGATCGCGATGAAGCCGGGCAAGCCGCTCGCCTACGGCGCGGTGCGCCGCGAGGGCGGAAGCGCGAGCGATGGGGCGCCGGCGGGCGAGGCGCATTTCATCGGCCTGCCCGGCAACCCGGTGTCGAGCTTCGTCACGTTCCTGCTGTTTGTGCGGCCGTTCCTGCTGCGGTTGGCCGGTGCGACGCAGGTGGCGCCGCGTGCGCTGTCGCTGCGGGCCGATTTCACGCAGCGCAGCGGCGATCGTCGCAACGAATTCCTGCGCGCGCGCGTCAACGACGCCGGCGGCCTCGATCTGTACCCGAACCAGAGTTCGGCCGTGCTGACCTCGACCGTCTGGGCCGATGGCCTGATCGACAATCCGCCGAACCACGCAATCAGCGCGGGCGAGACGGTCCGTTTCATTCCCTTTTCCGAACTGCTCGGCTGACGGCCGGGCTGCGTGACAGATGAACATCGAAATGAACATCGAACTGAAATTCTTTGCCAGCGTGCGCGAGGCGCTCGGTGTCGCCAGCGAATCCGTGACGGTGCCGGACGGCATCGCGACCGTCGGCGACGTGCGCGGCTGGCTGCGCGCGCGCGGCGGTGTCTGGGCCGATACGCTGGCCGACGGCCGCGCGCTGCGCATGGCCTGCAACCATGTGATGACCGATGCCGGCACGCGCATCACCGACGGCTGCGAAGTCGCGTTTTTCCCGCCCGTGACGGGCGGCTGAGGAGGCGCGATGGCGACGGTACGCGTTCAGACCGAGGATTTCGACGTCAGCACTGAGCTGGCCGCGCTGCGCGCGCGCAACCCGAAGATCGGCGCGGTGGCCTGCTTCGTCGGCACCGTGCGCGATCTCAACGAAGGCGAAACGGTCGCCGCGATGGAGCTCGAGCACTATCCGGGCATGACCGAGAAGTCGCTGGAGGGGATCGCCGCCGAGGCGATCGCGCGCTGGCCCGGCATCGAGGTGGCGATCATCCATCGCGTGGGCCGGCTCGTGCCGCTCGACCAGATCGTGTTCGTGGCGACCGTCTCCGCGCATCGCGGCGAGGCGTTCGCGTCGTGCGAGTTCGTGATGGATTACCTGAAGACCCAGGCGCCGTTCTGGAAGAAGGAAAGCACGCCGGCCGGCGAACGCTGGGTCGATGCGCGCAGCAGCGACGATGCGGCGCTCGCGCGCTGGGGCCGTCGCGACGGCGAACCGCGCGACGCGGGTTGATGCGCGCGGCATCGCCCGCTGGCGGCTCGCGCCTCGACGGCGCGCCACGCGCCCGCTACCATCGCGGCTTTCCCGAATGCTCACGCCGTTTCCGCTCATGACCGACGCATCGTCCAGCGCCATCCTGCTGGTGCCCGCCACCGGCTCCGCCGGTTTGTCTGCCTCGCAACGCCAGTTCAACGCACTGACCCGCCAGGTCGCGGCGCGACGCGAGCGGCTGCGCGCGTGGGAAACGGTCTGGCCGGCGTTCCAGCAGCGCTACGTCGACGAATGGGTGCCGCTGGCCCGCGACGTGACGGCGCGCGAGACGGAGCTGGTGCGCCAGCTCGACGTGGCGTTCGACATGAAGGGGCTGACGCGTGCCGAGCGTGCGCTGGTGGCCGAATTGATCGTCCATTTCGTGCGGCCGCTGCTCGGCGGCGAGACGGATCGCGAATTGCGCGCGATCGTGGCGCGCCATCGCTTTCCGGGGCAGGCCGAGGGCGAGGCTCGTTCCGGCGGCTCGTCGCGGCGCGCGCGCTCGCGTTCGCGCGATCGGGCCGCATCGGCGCCGGATGCGGATGCGCCGGCCGCCGAGCCGGAAGCCGAATCGGAAGAAGCGATGATGGCGCGGATTCAGGCCGAACTCGACGAGCAGGAAGCACGTGCGAACGCCCACGCCGAGGCCCGGCAGGCGCGTCAGAGCGAGCGCTCGGAGCGTCAGCGCGCGGCCAGGCGCAAAGTCGAATCCGCTGATGAAGAGGCTGCCTCGGGTCAGGGCGGCGAACGGCCGCAGGCCGATGAGGACGAAGCGGCCGCTGCCGCCAGCGGCGTGCCGGACCTGCCGCCAGCCCAGGTCAGCCGCTCGCTGCGCGACCTTTATCGCCGCCTCGCCAGCGCGCTGCATCCCGACCGCGAGCCCGATCCGGTCGAGCGCGAGCGCAAGACCGCGCTGATGCAGCGCCTGAACCGCGCGTACGACAAGCAGGATCTGCTGCAACTGCTCGAACTCGAACGCGATCTGGGGCCGGCCGACGCCGAACGGCTGGCCGGTGCCGGTGACGATCTGTTGCAACATTACAACGGCATGCTGAAGGCGCAACTGGGCTCGCTCGATCGCGAACTGCATCGCGTCGAGAACGATTTCCGGCATGGCTACGGGATCGGGGCATCCACGGTGCTGTCGCCCGAGAATGCACTGCGCACGCTCGGCGACGATATCGCCGCGCTCCAACGGGCGCAGGCCGAACTGGCCGGCGATCTGCTGGCGTTCCGCGACATCGGTGCGCTCAAGGGCTGGCTGGACGGCTTCGTCGGCTAGGGCCGGCCCGCCATTTCAAACCTCGGGCTTGCGCTTTGCGCCTCAGGCATCCTCGTCCGCCGAACGGCCGATGATCCGGGCCGGAAACGGCTCGCCGCGTGGCCGTTCGGGCGGGGCGGGGTGCGCATCGTCGTCGTCGCGCACGCGTTTCGGCGAGATCGCATCGAGCAGCGCCTGCTGCTCGGCCGGAATCACGTAATCCCAGCCGAAGCGGCTCAATTGCAGGCTTTGTGCGATGCGCAGCGCCGGTTCCATGAAGCGCACGGCCGCGGCCGGCACATAGCGCGCATCGACCGTCTTGAGGAACAGCTTGAGCCAGCGGCTGAAATGCGCCGGTTCGAGGCCGTCGAGCGGCTGGTGCTTGGCCTGCACGTTGCCGCGATAGCCCTTGGTGCCGAGCACCAGGTTCGACCAGAATGCCTGCATTTTCGGCAGATGCTCGTCCCAGTGGCCGTCGAGTTTCGCGCCGAACACGGGGCCGAGCAGCGGGTCGGCACGCACCTGGTCGTAGAACGCGTCGACCAGCTCGCGGATGTTGTCGGCGGTCGGTTCGGTGGCGCGCGGGGCCGGCGCGGAGGCGGCGTTCGAGGCCGAATCGTGGGAGAGCGTCATCGTCGGGCTGGGAATGAGGCAGGTACGGGGGCGTGATTTTGTCGCACAATAGCCCTCGGCCATCCAAAAAAAGTGCTTCAAGGGCGCATATTATCCCGCGATTCCTGAGACGGTACGTTTGCCCATCGCAGCGTGCCGGATAGCCGGGCACTCCAACGACACGATCGATTTCGCTCATGAGACTGACCGACTACACGGATTATTCGCTGCGCGTGATGCTGTTTCTGGCGGTTCGCGGCGAAGGGCTGTCGACGATCCAGGAAATCTCGGATGCGTATGGGATTTCGAAAAATCACCTGATGAAAGTGGTGCAGCGGCTTGGCGAACTGGGCTGGGTGGAGACGGTGCGCGGCCGCAACGGCGGACTGCGCGCGAGCGCACGCTCGTCGGCGCTGACGGTGGGCGAGGTGGTGCGCGCGAGCGAGAACGATTTTGCGCTGGTGGGCTGCTTCGGCGGCGCGAACGACGGCGTCGAGCACCGCTCCTGCGTGATCGAGCCGCACTGCCGGCTCAAGGGCGTGCTGGTTGCCGCCCGCGACGCGTTTTTCGCCGAACTCGACCGCCACACGATCGGCGAACTGGCGCAACCGGCCTCGCCGCTCGCCGCGGCACTCGGGATCGGCATACCGGTCGTCGTCGAGTCGGCCTGAGGTTTGCGTCGGCGCGACGCATCGGCGCGCTTTTTGCCCGAACCCGCCTGGCGCCAGCTTGCCACCTGCCGACGCGCTGCGCCCATTGCAGGCATCGAGTTGGGCGCTCCGCCAATTAATTATCGGCGACATATCCATCGACTCGCGTCAAGGCACGTCTCTTGCTGTCGAGACGCTTGAAAGGCCGATATCCATCCTCATGTTGGTGCTATTCGAAAATTGGAGGTCTCTTCATGAGAATCGACAAGCTCACCACCAAGTTCCAGGAAGCCCTGGCCGACGCGCAGAGCCTCGCCGCGGGCCGTGACAATCAATACATCGAGCCGGCCCACGTGCTGGCCGCGCTGATCGCGCAGCAGGACGGCTCGGCGCGTTCGCTGATGTCGCGTGCCGGCGTGCACGTGCAGGCGCTGCAAGGCGCGCTGAGCGAATCGATCTCGCGCCTGCCGCAAGTCACGGGCACCGGCGGCGAGATCCAGATCGGCCGCGAGCTGGCCGGCCTGCTGAACCAGGCCGACAAGGAAGCGCAGAAGCTCAACGACAGTTTCATCGCCAGCGAAATGTTCCTGCTGGCCGTGGCCGACGACAAGGGTGACGCGGGCAAGCTCGCGCGCCAGCACGGCGTGACGCGCAAGGCCATCGAGGCGGCCATCGCGGCCGTGCGCGGCGGCTCGCAGGTGCATAGCGCCGATGCCGAAAGCCAGCGCGAGGCGCTCAAGAAATACACGGTCGACCTGACCGAGCGCGCCCGCTCGGGCAAGCTCGATCCGGTGATCGGCCGCGACGACGAAATCCGCCGCTCGATCCAGATCCTGCAACGCCGCACCAAGAACAACCCGGTGCTGATCGGCGAGCCGGGCGTGGGCAAGACAGCCATCGTCGAAGGGCTGGCGCAGCGCATCGTCAACGGCGAAGTGCCCGAGACGCTGAAGAACAAGCGCGTGCTGTCGCTCGACATGGCCGCGCTGCTGGCCGGCGCGAAATATCGCGGCGAATTCGAGGAGCGTTTGAAATCGGTGCTCAGCGACGTGGCCAAGGATGAAGGCCGCACCATCGTCTTCATCGACGAGATCCACACCATGGTGGGCGCGGGCAAGGCCGAGGGCGCGATGGACGCCGGCAATATGCTGAAGCCGGCGCTCTCGCGCGGCGAGCTGCATTGCATCGGCGCGACCACGCTCGACGAATACCGCAAGTACATCGAGAAGGACGCCGCGCTCGAACGTCGCTTCCAGAAGGTGATCGTCGACGAACCGAGCGTCGAGGCGACCATCGCGATCCTGCGCGGCCTGCAGGAAAAGTACGAGCTGCACCACGGCGTGGACATCACCGATCCGGCGATCGTCGCGGCGGCCGAGTTGTCGCACCGCTACATCACCGACCGTTTCCTGCCGGACAAGGCCATCGACCTGATCGACGAGGCCGCCTCGAAGATCAAGATGGAAATCGATTCGAAGCCCGAATCGATGGACAAGCTCGACCGCCGCCTGATCCAGTTGAAGATCGAGCGCGAGGCCGTCAAGAAGGAGCAGGACGAGGCGTCGCAGAAGCGCTTCCAGCTGATCGAGGAAGAAATCGAGCGGCTCGGCCGCGAATACGCCGACCTCGAGGAAATCTGGATGGCCGAGAAGGCCGCGGTGCAGGGCAGCGCGCATCTGAAGGAAGAGATCGACCGCGTGCGCGCCGATATCGCCAAGCTGCAGCGCGAAGGCAAGCTCGAGAAGGTGGCCGAGCTGCAATACGGCAAGCTGCCGCAACTCGAGGCGCAACTGAAGCAGGTCACGCAGGCCGAGGAGCGCGAGCAGCAGAACCCGACCAAGCCGCGCCTGCTGCGCACGCAGGTCGGCTCGGAGGAAATCGCGGAAGTGGTGTCGCGTTCCACCGGCATTCCGGTATCGCGCATGATGCAGGGCGAGCGCGAGAAGCTGCTTCATATCGAGGAAAAGCTGCATGAGCGCGTGATCGGCCAGGACGAGGCGATCAACGCCGTGTCCGATGCGATCCGCCGCTCGCGCGCCGGGCTGTCCGATCCGAACCGCCCGTATGGGTCGTTCCTGTTCCTCGGGCCGACGGGCGTCGGCAAGACCGAGCTGTGCAAGGCGCTGGCCGGCTTCCTGTTCGATTCGGAAGATCACCTGATCCGCATCGACATGAGCGAGTTCATGGAGAAGCACAGCGTCGCGCGGCTGATCGGCGCGCCGCCGGGTTATGTCGGCTACGAGGAAGGCGGCTATCTGACCGAAGCCGTGCGCCGCAAGCCGTACAGCGTGATCCTGCTCGACGAGATCGAGAAGGCGCACCCGGACGTGTTCAACGTGCTGCTGCAGGTGCTCGACGACGGCCGCATGACCGACGGGCAGGGCCGCACGGTGGATTTCAAGAACACGGTGATCGTGATGACCTCGAACCTTGGTTCGCAGGTGATCCAGTCGATGGCAGGCTCGCCGCAGGAGGCGGTCAAGGACGCAGTGTGGGAAGAGGTGAAGCTGCACTTCCGCCCCGAGTTCCTGAACCGGATCGACGACGTGGTGGTGTTCCATGCGCTCGACCGCAGCAACATCCAGTCGATCGCGAAGATCCAGCTCGAACGTCTGCGCGAGCGGCTCGCCAAGCTCGACATGCAGCTCGACGTGTCGGATGCGGCGCTCGACCAGATCGGCAAGGTCGGCTATGACCCGCTGTTCGGCGCGCGTCCGCTCAAGCGCGCGATTCAGCAGGAGATCGAGAATCCGGTCGCCAAGCTGATCCTCGGGGGCCGCTTCGGGCCGAAGGACGTGATTCCGGTCGACGTGCAGGACGGCACGTTCGTGTTCGATCGCGTCGTGCACTGAGCCGGCTGCAACGGCATGAAAAAAACCCCGCCTCGGCGGGGTTTTTTGATGGGCGCGGCCGTTGCCGTCTCTGAGCGTGGGCCGGCGGCGGCCGGGCTCAGGCCGTCTTGCCGCCGCCGAACAGGCCGGCCAGTTGCGAGAGGGCGCCGAGCACGTTCGAACTGTCGACCTGGCCGTCCGCCGGCACTTCGCCGTTCGGCGTGGCGTGGTTGACCACGTGCGGCAGCACCTGGGCGAGCAGGCCCGAGGCGGCCGACGGATCGATGCCGACCTTGTTGGCCAGCGCCGTGACCGTGTCCGAGCCGAGCACGTTCTGCAGCGTGTCGGGCGAGATCGGCTGGTTTTCGCCGTTGCCGACCCACGAGCCGATCACTTCGCCGGCGCCGCCCTGGCGAAACTTTTCGATCAGGCCGTTCAGGCCGCCGGGCTGGTTGTTGATGAATTCGAGCGCGGTTGCGAGCAGCGCGTTCTGGTTGCCGCCGTTCTGGCCGCCGAGCATGCCGCCTACGATATCGAACAGACCCATGATGTCCTCTCAGATGTTGCGTGTTTCCGGTTTCACGAACCGGCGTCGCGGTGGTCGGGCGACGCCGGATTGAACTTGCGGCCCGCCGCGTCGTGCGCGGCCGGCCGTCGATCAGGCGCCTGACGCGGCCGATGCGCCCTGACTCTTCTTCGCCTTGCGCGATTTCTTGGCCTTCGGCTCCGACGCGCCGGTCGGGGCCGATGCGCCGGTTGCCGCGGCGGCGCTGGCGGCGGCTGCCGCCTTGTCTTTCTTCTTCGAGGCGCGCGTGGCCTTGGCCGGCTTGCCGTTGTCGGCCGGCGTGGTGGCGGCCGGTGCGGGCGACGGGGTGGGAGTGGCGGCCGTCGGGGCCGGCGCCGGTGCGCCGGTGCTGGTGCCGGCCTGCGTCTTGGTGGCGCGCTCCGGTGCGGGCGTGGCCTTCGCGCCGGTCGGCGGCGCGGACGAGCCGCCGATCGTCAACCCGGCTGTTTCCAGGTTCGCGACCGATTTCTGCCCCAAGCCCTTGACGCGGCTTGCCAGATCGTCGGCGCTCTTGAACGGCCCGTTCTTGGCCCGTTCGTCGATGATCGCCTTCGACTTCACCGGGCCGAGGCCCTTGACCGATTCGAGCGTGGCCTGATCGGCCGTGTTGACCTCGACGGCGGCCGCGATCGCGGTGCTCAGTGACAACGACAACGCGACGAACAGCATCAGCAGCTTCTTCAGCATGACAAGGACTCCCCAGTTGAGCGGTGCAACCGCTGTTGGAACGGACAGACGATGGTGCGATGCAAAACGGCCGGGTGATGCGATCAAGCATAGGACACGCGCGCGCTTTTCGGAGCCGGCGCGCGCAGTGTTGCGCATTGCAGCGGGGGCTGTAAAGGGGGCGGGTGCCGGTCGTCTCGGTTTTGACGAAGTTTGACGTGGGCCGGAGATGGGCGGGAATGCGGTGGGACGGCAGGTTCGGGGAGGCGGCAGGCCGCTGGTGCGGTGTCGCGGAGCGCTCGTCGCGAAGGCTCTTGGCGCGGGCGGCTCCGTCAGCTTTCGCCGCGCAGCCGCTGCCGGCTGATGTGATTCAGATAGGTCAGAAGCGCCGCGCCCGCGATCAGCAGGCTCGCGAAGTTCGCGCTCCAGAAGCCGCGCGCGCCCGTCAGCGGTGCGGGCACCCAGCCGCCGATATCGAAGCCGAGCAGGTAGCCACCGCCCACGCCCACGCCCCACAGCGCCACGGCATAGATGACGGTCGGTACCACGGCCACCTTGTAGGCGCGCAGCACGAAGGCGGTGGTGACCTGGATCGCGTCGACGCAGTGGTAGAACGCCACGATCGTGACCAGCGGCAGCGCGGCGGCCATCACGTCCGGGTTCGGCGTATAGCCGTCGATGATCGCGTGGCGCAGCAGCAGCACCACGCACGCATAGCCGATCGCCGTCATGCCGGCGAACATCACGCCGCGCCGCGCGAGCAGCCGTGCCTCGTCCGGCCGGCCCGCGCCGAGCGCGCGCGCCACCAGCGTGGAGGCGGCGATGCCGATCGACAGCGGCGTCATGTAGAGCACCGCGCCGAGGTTGCCGGCGATCTGATGGCCCGCCAGCACCGTGGTGCCGAAATGCGAGATGAACAACGCCATGAACGTGTACGAGGTCACTTCGATCAGGTACGACAGCCCCATCGGCAGCCCGAGCTTGAGCAGCGCCTTCTGGCGAGCCCAGGTCGGCGTGCAGAAACGCGCGAAGATGCCGAGCGGCGCGAACACGTCCAGGCGTGCCACCAGCGTGAACGCGATCAGCGCCAGCCCCCAGTTGATCAGCGTGCTGGCCAGCCCGCAGCCGGGGCCGCCGAGCGCCGGCACGCCGAGGCCGCCGAAGATGAACCAGATATTGAGCGGGATCTTCAGCGCGAGCGCGCCGATCTGCAGGATCATCGCGAGCCGCGGCTTGCCGGCCGCATTGGTGAGCGCGTTGTAGATCCGGAACATCAGGCTGGCCGGCAGCCCGAACGCGAGGATGCGCAGGTAATCGACGGTGCGGTCGTGCAGTGCGCTCGGCGTGTGTGCGAGGCGCAGCAACAGTTCGGGGGAATGCAGCAGCAGGAAGCCGGGCACGGCGAGCATCACGGCCAGCCACATCGCCTGGCGCACTTCCTCGCCGATTTCGTGGAAGCGCCGCGCGCCGAACAACTGCCCGGCGATCGGCTGCAGCGCCGACAGGATTCCGGTCAGGCCGATATAGATCGACACGTAGATCGACGAACCGAGGCCCAGTGCGGCCAGGTCGACGGCCGAATAGCGTCCGACCATCGCGGTGTCGATCACGCCGAACGCGATGATCGCAAGCTGGCCGATCAGCACCGGCCAGGCGAGGCCGGCGATCCGGCGGATGTCGGCCAGCATGGTCAATCGCGCGGCACGCGGGCGCCACGCGTGTAGCGGCGGCGGACCGGCGTCTGGGGCCGCTCGATGCGCTCGTAGAGGCGGAAGCGCTCGTCGCGGTCGGCCGCGCGGCGGCCTTCCCAGACCAGGCGCCAGACGTATTGCGATATCGAGCTCGGCTCGCCGTAATCGGCCGGGTCCTGGCGCAGGATCACGTCGCAGTCGTCCGTGAACGAGAAATGCATGTCGCCGAAGTAGGCGAAGGTGGCGATCTGCGCATCACCGAGCCGCACCGGCGAAATGCACTCGTAGTCGGCCGGCAGGTGCGCGGCGATCTGCACGGCCACGTCGCGGTAGGTCCGGCTGTAGTTGACGAACGGCAGCCATAGCGTCATCAGCAGCACCCACATCAGCGTGGTACCCGCGCCCGACAGCACCACGCTGCGCCACAGCACTTTCGGCTGACGCGAGATGCGCCAGCGCACCAGCGCGAACCAGCACAGCGTGGCGATCAGCGCACAGGCGAACGCCAGCACGTTGAAGCGCGATTCGTAGCCCGGCACGAGGCGGCCGAGGTTGCGCGCGAGCGGATGCGGGAAGCCCGTCAACGACGCGAGCCAGACCAGCCACACGAAGCTGCCGAGGATCGTGAAACTGAGCACCGCGAACCAGTCGAACGCGTTGATCGCGCCGCGCTTGAGCGTGGGCAGCGCGAACGTGGCCAGCACCGCGAGCGGCGGCAGCAGCAGCATGTAGACGCGGTTGGTTTCCTGGCTTTGCAGGATCACGAGCGCCACCAGCGGCACCGCCACGGCGACCGGAATCGCGATGTGCGGGCGGCGGCGCCAGCCCTTCCAGCTGACCCAGGCCCAGATCGCGAGCGGCCAGGCCGGCCAGGTGAAGAGCGGCAGGTTCTTGGCGGCGTACTTGAGCACCGTGGTGGGCGGCCCCGAGAAGCGCATCAGGCTGCCGTGCAGCCATTGGTCGAAGAACCATGACGCGTCGTCCGGGTAGAACGACAGCGCGGCGAGCGGCCACAGCGCGAATAGCACGGCGGCAATCGGCAGCCCGACCAGCGCGAGATGGCGATGGCGCACCTCGGGCGTGATGGCGATCAGCACCACGGTGCCGACCAGCAGCGCGACGGTCAGCACCGGGTTGCCGGACAGCAGCAGCAGGCCCACCGCCACGCCCCACCACGCGGCGCCATGCAGCGGCTTGTCGGTCAGGCGCACGAGCCCGTACACGAACATCGCGATCCAGGCGAACTGGGCGAGCTGCGGGGTGGTTTCGTGGCCGCGCTCGGCCAGCCCGAAGCAGGCGAGCAGCACCAGCAGCGCGCCGTCGGCCAGCGTGCGGCCGTAGTCGCGCGGCTCGGGCTCGCCGCCGAACGCATATTTGAACGGCTGGACCTCGGCGCGGCGGCCGAGCAGGTAGGCGGTGTACCAGACGAACGCGCTGGCGACGCAGAACAGGATGCCGGTGGCGATCCGCGAGGCGTTGCTCGCCGAGATCCACGGGCCGAACGTCTGGATGCCGAGTGCGCCGAGCCAGTAGCCGAGCGGGCCGTCCGACGTGACGAACTTGCCGACCAGGTTCGGCAGCAGCCAGTCGTGCGCCGAGCCGCCCGCCATCGTCCACATCACGCCGAAGCCGGCTGCATCCTCGTTCTTCCACGGGTCGCGCGCGAACAGGCCGAATCCCGCGTAGACGATGCAGAGCGTGAGCAGCAGCCAGCGCGGCAGCGCGCGCGTGGCAGAGGCGGTGAGACGAACGACGGGCTTCATGCAGTGAATGACTTGTTATGAGTGGGCGCCGGGCGGCGTCGCGAGGTGTCGCCGTTTTCGGGCATCCGGCATTGTAGACGTTGCGGGCAGCCGGTGCCTCAACGCGCGCCGCCGCCGCAGACGAAAAAAGGGCAGCCTGGGGCTGCCCTTTTCGTGGCGTGCCGAGCCGGCAAACTGCCGGCCCGTGTCGCGCGCGACTGGCTTACGAAGCCTTGCCGCTGGCGCGGACGCCGAACTTGTTGCGGAACTTCTCGACACGGCCTGCCGTGTCCATGATCTTTTGCTGGCCGGTGTAGAACGAGTGCGATTCCGACGACACTTCGATCTTGGCGAGCGGGTAGGTCTTGCCGTCGAGTTCGATGGTTTCGCGCGTCTGGATGGTCGAGCGCGTCACGAACTTGAAGCCGTTCGACATGTCTTGGAAGACCACATCGCGGTAATTCGGGTGAATGCCAGGTTTCATGATGTTTCCTGTAATGGAGCGGTAGCCAACCCGCCGCGCCGTCCTGTGAACCGGAACCGATGCCTGACGAGCCACTTGCCTAGGGTCGAAAAACGGCGATTATGCCAGAAAATCAGGCGGTTGGCGATTATTTGCAACGTCTGTCGCGGCGGCGCGAAGCCGTGCCGGGCGGGCCTGCGGCGGCCGTTTCCGGCCTTCAAACGGCCGGCAGGCCATCGAGTGCGCCGGTGCCGGCCGGGTCCTGCCGGTAATAGTGCGCGAGCAGCCGGTACAGCTCGGGAAATTCGGCCTCGAAGCCGGTCGGACGCACGAACAGCGCCTCGCTGCAGACGGCGAAGAACTCCGACGGATGATCGGCCGCATAGGGGTCGATCAGCGAATTGCGCTCGAAGCGTGCCCAGGCGCGCTCGGGCACGGCGTCGACGCGATCGCAGAAGCGGTCGTACGCGTGATCGAACACGTTCTCCCAGCGCGCCGCATCCAGATGCGGCGCATGCAGGCGGCGAAAGAGGGGCGGATGGCCATCGGTTTCGCCGCCGAGCATGTCGATCTTGTGAGCAAACTCGTGGATCACGACGTTATAGGCGTCGCTGCCGTCCGACATCTGCACGTCTTCCCACGACAGGATCACCGGGCCGCCTTGCCAGGCTTCGCCGCTCGCGTCGTGTTCGACTTCGTGCACCACGCCGTCCTCGTCCTCCACCGTCTTGCGGATCACGAACTCGCCCGGATACACCACCACGCCGACCCAGCCGCGATACAGGTCGAGGCCCAGGTTGAGCACCGGCAGGCAGGCCTGCACGGCGATGCCGACCGTCATCGCATCGGTCAGTTCGAGCCCGTGCGCCGTGGAGAACGATTTCTCGGCGAGAAAGCCGCTCGTCATGTCGCGCAGCCGCGCGCGATCCGCGTCCGACAGCGTCGACAGGAACGGCAGGCGGGCGAGCGTGTCCGCCCACAGCGTGTCGGGAATCGGAAAGCTGCGCAGCGCGCGGTCGCGGCGGCGCGTGTCGAGCCACCGGGAAAGTCGGGAGAGCATCGGGTGCCAAGGGCGTGACGAAACACGCGCACGTTAGCTCAATCGATGGCTTTTTGCCAGGCGGCGATCACGCCGCCGCACAACGCTACCCCGGCCACGAACAGGAAGCCGTCGAGCGAGGTCAGGAACGCGGCCTGGCGCGCGATGGTCTGGCCGATGGTGGCCAGCGCGAGCGCATGCGCCTCGTTGGCCGCGTAGCCCGCGCCGGCGAAGCCGTGCGTCAGCGTATCGAGCGTTTGCACGAACATCGGATTGAACGGGTTGGCCTGCTCGAACAGGCGCTCGCGGTGCAGTGCGTCGCGATGCTGTTCGACGATGATCACCGAGGCCGTGGCGAACGACAGCGTCAGTTGCTTGAAGATGTTCTTCAGGCGATAGCTGTGCGTGTAGTCGTCGATCGAGAACACGCGGAACGTCAGGTTCGCCACCGGCAGCACGATGAACAGCAGCAACAGGCCGCGGATCAGCAGCGGCACGATCAGTTGCGCCTCGCCGACGGCCGGCGTCATGCGCGACATCGCGAACGCGGTGCCGGCCGCCAGCGCGAAGCCCGGCACGATCACCCATTTCTTGTGCGACACGTATTTCGCGTAACGCAGGTAGACGAACAGCGCGCTGGCCGCGATCAGCGAGGTGATGCCGGTCAGGCGCCCGGCGTTCTCGACCGGGTAGCCGAGCCCGGCCTCGAGAAAACGTGAGGTCAGATAGCTGAACGACGTGGTGATGTAGTAATAGAACACGTACAGCAGCAGGCCGATCTGGAACGTGCGCTGGCGAAATGCCGACATCCGCACCAGCGGCGACGGATGGTTCCATTGCTGGCGCGCGAACCAGGCCAGCGAGACGAAGCCGGCCGCCGTCAGCAGGATCAGGAACGGCGACGACAAAAACAGTTGATAGCGCACTTGCTGCATGACGATCTGCAATGCGGCCTGCGCAAACGCGAAGATCACGTAAGGCCAGATATGCGTATTGGTGCGCTCCTCGGGCGGCGCGTAACCGGAATCGGGCAGCGCGCCGAACGCGAGGGCGCCGAACCCCAGCGCCAGCGGCACCGTGCAGGCGAACAGCGCGCGCCACGTGAAATGCGCGACCAGTTCGCCGCCGACGATCGGCGCGAGCGAGGTGCCGAGCAGCAGCAGGATCAGGAACGCGCGCGTGGCCCGCGGCCGCTGCTGCGGCGTGTAGCTGATCTGGATCAGGATGCGGCAGGCACCCATGATCGGGCCGATGAAATAGCCTTGCAGGCCGCGCGCGAAGGCGAGTTGAAGCGAGGTATCGGCCAGCGTCGCGGCCACCGCGCCGGCCGCGTAGAACAGCATGCAGCCGCTGACGTAGCGGCGATGGCCGACGCGGTCGATCCACCATTGCTGCTGCAGGATGCCGAGCACCGCCGCCATCGCATAGCTGCTCGACGACCACACCAGCTCGTCGGGCGACGCGTTGATGCCGCCCGCGATATAGCTCGCGAAAAACGAAAAGATTGCGTTGTCGAAGTAATCGAGGCCGGTGACGAGCGCGATGACCCATGGGAACAGGTCGCCGCGCAAGGTGGCGAGGCTCCAGAACGCGGGGCGCGCGCCGGTGCCATTCATGGGCGGGCCTTGCGGGGGCGGCCGAGTTTCGCGGCGGCTTGGCGCTTGACGATCAGGTCGTCGGGATCGTCGCCGGCGAGGCGGCGTTCGACGTAGTCGAGGTCGTGCCGCAGTTCGGCGCGAACGGCCTCGACTTCGCGCAGCTCGCGGCGGGCCGCCGTGATGCGCTCGTCGAGCTGCGCGATCTGCCCGGCGAGGTCGGCGTGGATGTCGCGCAGCGAATGGTCCGAGTAGCGGCGGCGCCCGTTGTCGCCGGCCGGCTCCAGCGGGCGCTTGAGCATTTCCGTGATGCCGTGCAGCGAGAAGCCGATCGCGCGTAACCGCAGGATGCGTGCGAAGCGGTCGAGATCGGCTTCGTCGTAAAGCCGGTAACGGCCTTCGCTGCGGCTCGGGGTGACCAGCCCGCGTTCTTCGTAATACTTAAGCGTGCGCGGCGTGACGCCAAGCCGCTCGGCGGCGTCGCGCACGGTCAACAGCGTGGAATCGGCGGGGCGGGGCATACGTGCGAGTCGAAGTGATGGAATCGCCCGGATTGTAGATCAACCTGTACGTTCACGTATAGGTTGGGGTGGGCAATGGATTACTGCCCGAATCGGGGGAATCGTTTGAAACAGGCGTAAAAAAACCGCCTCGAAAGGCGGTTTTTCTTGCCGGCGCGTGCTGGTCAGCCGCCGCGGCGCATCAGATCGAAGAACTCGGAATTGCTCTTGGTCTGACGGATCTTGTCGAGCAGGAATTCCATCGCTTCGACTTCGTCCATGTCGTGGATGAACTTGCGCAGCACCCAGATCTTCTGAAGGATGTCGGCCTTGATCAGCATTTCCTCGCGGCGCGTGCCTGACTTGTTCAGGTTGATCGACGGGTAGACGCGCTTTTCCGCGAGACGGCGTTCGAGGTGCACTTCCATGTTGCCGGTGCCCTTGAACTCTTCGTAGATCACGTCGTCCATGCGGCTGCCGGTTTCAATCAGCGCCGTGCCGATGATGGTCAGCGAACCGCCTTCCTCGATGTTGCGGGCCGCGCCGAAGAAGCGCTTCGGGCGTTGCAGCGCGTTGGCGTCGACACCGCCCGTCAGCACCTTGCCCGAAGCCGGGATCACGGTGTTGTAGGCGCGGGCGAGACGCGTGATCGAGTCGAGCAGAATCACCACGTCGTGCTTCATTTCGACGAGGCGCTTGGCCTTCTCGATCACCATTTCGGCGACCTGCACGTGACGCGTGGCCGGTTCGTCGAACGTCGAGGCAATCACTTCGCCCGCCACCGAACGCTGCATTTCCGTCACTTCTTCCGGGCGCTCGTCGATCAGCAGCACGAACAGAATCACATCCGGGTGGTTCTGCTTGATCGCGTGCGCGATGTGCTGGAGCATGACCGTCTTGCCCGACTTCGGCGAGGCGACCAGCAGGCCGCGCTGGCCCTTGCCGATCGGCGCGATCATGTCGATGATGCGGCCCGTGACGTTTTCCTCGCCGCGCATTTCGCGCTCGAGCGACAGCGGCTTGTTCGGGTGCAGCGGCGTGAGGTTCTCGAACATGATCTTATGTTTCGAGGCCTCGGGCGGCTGCCCGTTGACCTTGTCGACCTTGACCAGTGCGAAATAGCGCTCGCCATCTTTCGGCGTACGCACTTCCCCTTCGATCGTGTCGCCAGTGTGCAGATTGAAGCGGCGGATCTGCGACGGGCTGATATAGATGTCGTCCGTGCTCGCGAGGTACGACATTTCGGGCGAGCGCAGGAAGCCGAAGCCGTCCGGCAGGACTTCGAGCGTGCCGTCACCGAAGATCGTCTCGCCCGTCTTGGCGCGCTTTTTGAGAATGGCGAACATCAACTCCTGCTTGCGCAGGCGGTTCGCGTTTTCGATCTCCAGGCCATTGGCCATTTCGATCAATTCGGAGACGTGCAGAGACTTGAGCTCGGATAAATGCATACGGAGAACCCGCCAGGGAGGAGAAGATGCAGAGAAAGAATATAGGGAGGGGGGCGAGCGGAAACGCTCTGAGACTTTTGCGTCGGATGGCGACGTCGATTCAAATTCTACCACACGCCGATTCGGGCTTGCCTTGCCGTTCGGCGCTTACACAAAGCGCCTGTTGCCGGTTGGCAACAGGCGCTTTGGAGAATACGGCTTTTTACAGGTGGCTGTCGAGGAATGCCGTCAGTTGCGACTTGGACAGCGCGCCAACCTTTTGAGCGGCGAGCACGCCATTCTTGAACAGGATCAGCGTCGGGATGCCTCGCACGCCGAACTTGGCGGGCGTTGCAGTGTTGTCGTCGACGTTGATCTTCGCGACATTCAGCTTGTCGCCATATTCCTTCGAGACATCGTCGAGAATCGGGGCAATCATCTTGCACGGGCCGCACCATTCGGCCCAGAAATCGAGCAGGACGGGCTTGTCGGATTTGATGACGTCTTGTTCGAACGACGCGTCGCTGATGTGTTTGATCAATTCGCTCATTGGGTCGATACCTCATTTGTTTCGGGGGGCTGCCTGCGGGCGCCGGTCGGGTGCGCCGGCCGCCGGTTCAGGCAGCTCCGCCCCGCGAAAATGGTGGCGTGAAGCGCTGCAAACCGTGGGCTCGCGGGTCACTCGGGCGTCATATTAGCCTAAATTGCTATCTGCCGTTGGCGGCGATAGTATCCGCTTCGCGAGTAGGGCTGTAGGGCACTACGGGCGACGTAACCGATGTGGGTATGGCGCGGCGGAATGCAAGGGCAGTGGGGCGGTGGGAATCTTTCCGGATGAAATAAGAACGGGCAGCACATTTAAACGATGCCGCCTTTGGGTCGAGGGCGTTCATCGATTGCGATATTCCGGAGAAGGGTGCTTATATATTGCGCACAGGAGCGCCAATTCGATGTCCCGCCTCGCCCGAAGTGCGATGTTGCCGATAAATCGGTCGCGTTCGAATCGAACCGGTGCTAGAATACGCCGTGACGGGCCTCCTCGCATGGTGGGCCGGTGAACCTGGTCAGGTCGGGAACGAAGCAGCCACAACCGTTTTCCGCCAGTGCCGAGGGTCAGGCTCGTCACCCCTCCCTCTAGTTGTTCTGCTGTATCCCTCTGTCGCACTCGCGGCGCCTCGATATTTGCTGTTCCCCCCTTGTTGATCGCTGAGCAGCGTCATGCGGTTCGGCACGATTGCGTCGTGTGCCGCCGCCGATCCTTGTGCGCGCAAATCTCGCCGGCATCGGTGGCTTGGCTGTCGGCGGCGCGATATGTTGCTGATACAATTTCGTGATGACCTATCAAGTTCTCGCCCGCAAGTGGCGTCCGAAGGATTTCGCTTCGCTCGTCGGCCAGGAGCACGTCGTCAGGGCGCTTACGCACGCGCTCGATGGCGGGCGTTTGCATCACGCCTACCTGTTTACGGGCACTCGCGGCGTCGGCAAGACGACGTTGTCCCGGATCTTCGCCAAGGCGCTCAATTGCGAGACCGGCGTGACCTCGCAGCCGTGCGGCGTCTGTCGCGCCTGCCGCGAAATCGACGAAGGGCGTTTCGTCGATTACGTTGAAATGGACGCGGCCAGCAATCGCGGTGTCGATGAAATGGCCGCGCTGCTGGAGCGCGCCGTGTACGCGCCCGTCGATGCGCGCTTCAAGGTCTACATGATCGACGAAGTGCACATGCTGACGAACCACGCGTTCAACGCGATGCTCAAGACGCTCGAGGAACCGCCGTCGCACGTCAAGTTCATCCTCGCCACCACCGATCCCCAGAAGATTCCCGTGACCGTGTTGTCGCGCTGCCTGCAGTTCAATCTGAAGCAGATGCCGGCGGGGCATATCGTCACGCACCTGGAGCGGATTCTCGGCGAGGAGCACGTGGCGTTCGAGCAGCAGGCGCTGCGGCTGCTCGCGCGCGCGGCGCAGGGCAGCATGCGTGATGCGCTGTCGCTGACCGATCAGGCGATCGCCTATTCGGCCAACGAGGTGACCGAAGCCGCCGTGTCCGGCATGCTCGGCGCGCTCGACCAGACCTACATGGTGCGTTTGCTCGACGCCATTGCCGCGGCCGACGGCCCGGAAATCCTCACGATCGCCGATGAAATGGCGCTGCGCAGCCTGTCGTTCTCGACGGCGCTGCAGGATCTGGCCGGCCTGTTGCATCGGATCGCCTGGGCGCAGTTCGCGCCGGCTTCGGTGCTCAATGAATGGCCCGAAGCGTCGGATCTGCGCCGCTTCGCCGAGTTGCTCGGCCCCGAGCAGGTTCAGCTCTATTACCAGATCGCGACGGTGGGTCGTGGCGAAATGGGGCTGGCGCCCGACGAATACGCGGGCTTCACGATGACGCTGTTGCGCATGCTGGCTTTCGCGCCGTCCGGTCCGGGCGGTGGCGGGGGCGTGCCGGGCGCGGCACCCGCCGCAAAGGTGGGCGCGAGCCGCGCGGCAGCGCCGGCGGTGACCGCTGCGGCTGGCGCCGCGCCGGCCGCCCGCGCGATGCCGGCCCTCGCGCCGAAGCCCGCGGTGGTTCCGGTTGCGGTGCCGAAGCCGGTGGAGCCCCCGGCCGCGTTGCCGGTTGCTGCTGCGCATGGTGCCGCGGTGGTTGATCCTGCAGTGGCCGAGTCGACCAAGCCCGTTGCGGTGGTTGAGCCCGCTGCGATCGAGTTGGCCAAGCCTTTGGCGGTGGTTGATCCTGCAGTGGCCGAGCCGACCAAGCCTGCTGCGGTGGTTGATCCTGCAGTGGCCGAGCCAGCCAAGCCTGCGGCGGTGGCTGTCGATCCGGTCGCCACCGAAGCCGCTGCGACGTCGAAGCCGGAACTCGCACCGTGGTTGGATGAAGCCGATGTCGCTGCCGAGCCGGTTGTCGTAGCCGCTCCAGCCGCAGTGCCGGCTGCCGCTCCCGAAATTGAGGCTCCCGCCGCGATAGCCGATGGGCTGCCCGCCGAGATTGCACCGCCTCAAGCCGATCCCGCGCCTGCCGCCGCAGAACGGGCGGTTGTGCCGAGCGCGCCGTCGCCGGAACCGGCCGCCGAGCCGCAACCGGCACGCACACCAACCGTCACTCCCGAGCCGATCGCCGCCATCGCCAGCGAACCGGCCGCGCGCCCCGCGCCCGCTCGCGCCGGTGGCGCCGCCGCCGCGCTCGACGTGCTGCGCAGCCGCGGCATGCGCGTGTCGTCCGATCGCGACCGCGCGGCCACGGCGGCACCGAAAGCTGCGGCCGCCGCGCCGAAGCCCGCCGCGCCGCGCGTCAACGTACCGACGCCGCGCCCGCGTGCCGAACAGCCGGTTCACGCCAGCTCGGCCGATCCGTCCGCGCCGCCGTCGTGGGACGACATGCCTCCCGACGATTACATGCCGATGTCGATGTCGGCCGACGAGCACTACGGCCCGCCGCCCGACGACGGCTATTTCCCCGTATTCGACAGCGGTCCCGATGACGTGCGCGTGGCACCGCCGCAGCCGGCCCCGGCGCCGGTCGATGCCCGCCCGCTGCCGCCCGCGATCTCGCTCGACGCGGTCGGCTACGACGGTGAATGGCCGCAACTGGCCGCCAGCCTGCCGCTCAAGGGCGTTGCCTACCAACTTGCCTTCAATAGCGAATTGACGGCGGTCGACGGCGGCGTGCTGAAGTTGTCGGTGCCAGTCCCGCAATACGCCGATGCCGCGCAGGTCGCGAAGCTCAAGACCGCATTGGCCGAAGCGCTCGGCAAGGCGGTCGACGTCGCGGTCGACGTCGGTCCGGCGCGCCGCACGGCCGCAGCGCTCGACTCCCGCGAGCGCGCGGCGCGTCAGCGCGACGCCGAGCAGGACATCGGCGCCGATCCGTTCGTCCAGCAACTGATCCGCGATTTCGGCGCGCGGATCGTCGAGGGTTCGGTCCGCCCGGTGGCGGCCGACCACGCCGGTTCGGCCGGCGGCGCGCCGACGCTGCATTGAGCGCGGCCCCCAACCGTCCCATTCCCTAATCCCGGAACCGGCGCTAAGATCGCGCCGGTCTCACACGAATACCAAGGAGCACGTCCATGATGAAAGGCCAACTCGCCGGGCTGATGAAGCAAGCCCAGCAAATGCAGGACAACATGAAGAAGATGCAGGAGCAGCTCGCCCTCATCGAAGTCGAAGGTCAGTCTGGCGCCGGGCTCGTCAAGGTCACGATGACCTGCAAGAACGAAGTGCGCCGCGTGACGATCGACCCGAGCCTGCTCGCGGACGACAAGGACATGCTCGAAGACCTGGTGGCCGCGGCGTTCAACGATGCCGTGCGCAAGGCCGAAGCCACATCGCAGGAAAAGATGAGCGGCATGACATCGGGCCTGCCGCTGCCGCCGGGCTTCAAGCTGCCGTTCTAAGGCAGTTCCTTTCGCATATCGGTATCGCATGAAACAGCCGTCCGCCCTGTCCGCCCTCGTCGAAGCACTGCGCGTGCTGCCCGGCGTCGGGCCGAAATCCGCACAACGGATGGCCTACCACCTGATGCAGCACGATCGGGATGGCGCCGAGCGGCTCGGGCGATCGCTGCTGTTCGCGACCGAGCACCTGCAGCACTGCGAGAAGTGCAACACCTTCACCGAGGCGCGCATCTGCGAAGTCTGCAGTGATACCGAGCGCGATCCGAGCCTGCTGTGCGTCGTCGAGACGCCGGCCGACCAGATCATGCTCGAGCAGACACTGACCTACCGCGGCCTCTATTTCGTGCTGATGGGACGGCTGAGCCCGCTCGACGGCATCGGCCCCAAGGAAATCCACTTCGACCGGCTCGTGAAGCGCGCGTCGGACGGCGTCGTCAAGGAGGTCGTGCTCGCGACCAACTTCACGAACGAGGGCGAGGCCACCGCCCATTACCTGGGGCAAACCTTGAAAGCGCGCGGCCTGTCCGTCACGCGGCTCGCGCGCGGCGTGCCGGTGGGCGGCGAACTCGAATATGTCGATGCGGGCACCATCGCCCGCGCGATGCTCGACCGCCGCACCCTGTAACGCGGCACCGGCCATTCGGCCGTACGCCGTTCCGGAGAATCCACACAGATGAGCGCAACGCCAGGCCCGCTCGCGGGCGTCAAGGTGCTTGAATTCGGCACGCTGATCGCGGGGCCGTTCGCGGCCCGCCTGTTCGCCGAGTTCGGCGCGGAAGTGATCAAGATCGAGGATCCGAACGGCGGCGATCCGCTGCGCAAATGGCGCAAGCTCTACCCGGAAGCGGGCGGTACGTCGCTCTGGTGGGCGGTGCAGGCGCGCAACAAGAAATCGGTCACGCTCAATCTCAAGACGGACGAAGGCCGGCGCATCGCGCAGCAGCTCGCGGCCGAGGCCGATATTGTCGTCGAGAATTTCCGCCCGGGGCTGCTCGAAAAGCTCGGCCTCGGCTACGACGTGCTGTCGGCGAACAACCCGGGCCTCGTGATGGTGCGGCTGTCCGGTTATGGGCAGACCGGCCCGTATCGCGACCGTCCCGGCTTCGGTGCGATCGCCGAATCGATGGGCGGCCTGCGCCATATCACCGGCTATCCCGAGCTGCCGCCGCCGCGCATCGGCATTTCGATCGGCGATTCGATCGCCGCGCTGCACGGCGTGATCGGCGCGATGATGGCGCTGCATCACCGCAACATGAACGGCGGCAAGGGGCAGGTGGTAGACGTCGCGCTCTACGAAGCCGTGTTCAACATGATGGAAAGCGTGGTGCCCGAGTACGGCGTCTACGGCATGGTGCGCGAGCGCACCGGCGCGTCGCTGCCGGGCATCGTGCCGTCGAATACCTATGCCTGCGCCGACGGCAGCATCGTGATCGGCGGCAACAGCGATCCGATCTTCAAGCGCCTGATGAAGGCGATCGAGCGCGCCGATCTGGCCGACGATCCGGCGCTCGCGCACAACGATGGCCGGGTGCCGCGCACGCAGGAGATCGACGATGCGATCGCCGCCTGGCTCGCGCCGCGCACCATCGACGCCGCGCTCGAGGTGCTCAATGCGGCCGACGTGCCGGCCGGGCGCATTTACAGCGCAGCCGACATGTTCGTCGATCCGCAGTTCGTCGCGCGCCAGATGATCCAGCGTTTCCGTTTGCCGGACGGACAGGAGATTGCGCTGCCGTCGATCACGCCGAAGCTGTCGGACACGCCGGGCGACACGCGCTGGCTCGGGCCGGCGCTCGGCGAGCACACCGACGCGGTGCTCGCCGAACTCGGCTACGACGCTCCGGCGATCGCTGCGCTGCGCGAAAAACGTGTGATCTAGCGCCGCGCGGCGATGCGCCGGCAGGTGGCCGGACTGTCGTTCGCACGCCATGTTTCCTCGGTTACAATCGCCGGATGCGAATCCTACTCAGCAACGACGACGGTTATCTGGCGCCCGGCCTGGCCGCGCTCTACGAAGCGCTGCGTCCGTTCGCCGATGTGACCGTGATGGCGCCCGAGCAGAATTGCAGCGGGGCGTCGAACTCCCTGACGCTGTCGCGGCCGCTGTCGCTGCATCGCTCGGCCACCACCGGATTTCATTACGTGAACGGCACGCCGACCGACTCGGTCCACCTCGCGCTGACGGGGATGTTCGAGGGCCGGCCCGACCTCGTCGTGTCGGGCATCAACAACGGTCAGAACATGGGCGACGACACGCTCTATTCGGGCACCGTCGCCGCCGCCACCGAAGGCATCATGTTCGGCATCCCGGCCATCGCGTTCTCGCTGGTCGACAAGGATTGGGTTGAACTGGAATCGGCCGCGCGCGTGGCCGCCGACATCGTCCGGCATTTCATCGAAACGCCGATGCCGGGCCAGCCTTTTCTGAACGTCAATATCCCGAATTTACCGTACGAGCAGCTCAAGGGCTGGCAGGTCACGCGGCTCGGCAAGCGTCACCCGTCGCAACCGGTGATCCGCCAGAACAACCCGCGCGGCGAGGCGATCTACTGGATCGGCGCCACGGGTGCCGCGCTCGACGCGAGCGAGGGCACCGATTTCCACGCGACGGCGAACGGCCATGTGTCGATTACGCCGTTGCAGCTCGACCTTACCGATACGCAGAAACTGGCTGCGACGCGCGATTGGGCGCGCTCGCGGAGCGACGTCGCATGAGCGGCGAGCGCGCCAAGCGGTTTCCGCTTGCGCTCGAGGATCTGAAGCGGGCGCCGCGCAAGGCGGCCGCCCGCACGAACGAGCGATCCCATCCGGCCTCGCCCGCACGGCCGACGCTCGGCGCGTCGGTGGCCGGGTCGCCGGCGCGGCCGGCCGGCCTGACGCGCGCGGCGCTGCAGGGCAACACTGCCTCGGCGGCGGTTGCGAAGGGCGCCGCTCATGCGGGAAAACCCGCCGTGACCGGTGCGCTGGCGCTGACCTCGGAACGGGTTCGCGAGCGCATGGTCGAACGACTGCGCGCGAACGGCATCACCGATACGCGCGTGCTGGCCGCGATGGCCGCCGTGCCGCGCCATCTGTTCGTCGATCCCGGCCTGGCCGCGCAGGCATACGAAGATGCGGCATTGCCGATCGGCCATCAGCAAACGATTTCGAAGCCGTCCGTGGTCTCGCGCATGATCGAGCTGGCGCTCGCGGGCCGTTCGCCCGAGCGCGTGCTCGAGATCGGCACCGGCTGCGGTTATCAGGCTGCGGTATTGAGTCATCTCGCGCGCGACGTCTATTCGATCGAGCGCGTGAAACCTTTGTTCGAACGCGCGAAACGCAATCTCCGGCCATTGCGCGTGCCGAACATCCGGCTGCATTACGGCGACGGCCGCCTCGGCTTGCCCGCGGCCGCGCCGTTCGATGCGATCGTGATCGCGGCGGCCGGCTTGGATATACCGCAAGCGCTGCTCGAGCAACTGACCGTGGGCGGCCGGCTGGTCGCGCCGGTCGGCGCGCAGAGCGGCGATTCGCAAGTGCTGACGCTCGTCGAACGCGTCGGGCCGACGCAATGGCGAGAGTCGCGACTTGATCGCGTTTTCTTTGTCCCTTTAAAATCCGGAGTGATTTGACACTGATGATTACGTTGCGCGCGATGCAAAACAAACAATCGACTATTCCGCTGACATCCGGCCAGCGAATCGGCCAGCGCGCCATCTGTGCAGCCGCACTCCTGCTCGTTGCCGCCTGCGCATCGCGCATGGACCCGGCGCCGGTGGTGGATCGCTCCGGCGCACTCGGCACGTCGCCGTCGGCGCCGTTGGCCGCCACGCAGCCGGCCGTGCCGCTCGGCCCGCCGCCGCCCGGCTATTACCGCGTGAAACCGGGCGATACGCTGTATCGGATCGCCCTGGAAAACGGCCAGAATTACCGCGACATCGCCTCGTGGAACAACCTGTCGAACCCGAATCAGATCGAAGTCGATCAACTGCTGCGCGTTGCGCCGCCGAACGGCGCCGTCGCGGGCGCGATGCCGCCGCCGGGTGCTTCGAACGCCCCGGTGCCGCCGCTGTCGAG
>NZ_BAAILN010000092.1:368904-388493 GCF_054589155.1 Burkholderia sp. 3C | reverse complement strand
TGCGCCGACGCCGGCCGCAGCGCCGAGCGCCAGCTCGGGTTCGGTGTCGTTCGCGTGGCCGGTGCGCGGCCCGATCCTCAATCAGTTCGACGACTCGAAGAACAAGGGTCTCAATATCGGCGGCACGGCGGGCACGCCGGTCAAGGCCGCGGCAGACGGCCGCGTGGTCTATGCCGGTAACGGTCTGCGCGGTTACGGCAATCTCATTATCATCAAGCACGATCCGACCTATCTCACGGCGTATGCACACAACCGCGCTTTGATGGTAAAAGAGGGGGATTCCGTCACGAAAGGCCAGAAAATCGCCGAGATGGGCAACAGCGATTCCGACCGCGTGATGTTGCATTTCGAGGTTCGCCGCCAGGGCAAGCCTGTTGATCCGCTGAAGTATCTGCCGCCTCAATAGCCGAGACGATCATGCCGAAATCGAAGCGCCACGAGCCGCAAGCCGAGTCTGAGAAGATCAGTCGTGCCACGCAAGCATCGGTGGGACGGGCTGGCGCTTCGAAGCAGGATGATGACGATGCCTCCGAGCCGGAGCGCGATTACGAAGCGCGCGAAGCCGATTCGGACGATAACGACGGCGAACGCGGAACACGCGGCAGCGGTGGCGAGAGCGCGCCCGAGCCCGACGATTTCCGCGCGATCATGCAGGCGGAACTCACCGCCGACACCATCCAGCATTACCTGAACCGCATCAGCGTCAAGCCGCTTCTGACCGTCGAGGAAGAGCAGCATTACTCGCGGCGTGCCAAGGCCGGTGAGTTCGAGGCACGGCAGGTGATGATCGAGCGCAATCTGCGGCTCGTGGTCAGCATCGCAAAAGGCTATCTGAATCGCGGCGTGCCGCTGCTCGATCTGATCGAGGAGGGCAATCTCGGCCTGATGCATGCGATCGAGAAGTTCGATCCCACGCGCGGTTTTCGGTTTTCGACCTATGCCACCTGGTGGATCCGGCAAAGCGTCGAGCGCGCCATCATGAACCAGGCGCGCACCGTGCGGTTGCCGGTGCACGTGATTCGCGAGCTGAACCAGGTGCTGCGTGCCAAGCGCCACCTCGAAAAGAATTCGATGTCGACGGGCGAGGCGGCCGAGCGCCGCGAGGCCAGCATCGACGACATCGCCTACCTGACGGGCAAGACGGCCGAGGAAGTGACCGACATCCTCGCGCTGAACGAGCACACTGCGTCGCTCGACGCGCCGCTCGACATGGATCCGGCCAGCAGCCTGCTGGATCTGCTTCCCGACGACCAGGGCCAGTCTCCCGACGCCGAAGTGCAGCACCGCGAGCTCGAAACCTTGACGCGCGCGTGGCTGTCGCGGCTGTCCGACAAGCACCGCCACGTGATCGAGCGGCGTTTCGGCCTGAACAACATCGAACCGGCCACGCTCGAAGAGCTGGCCGACGAGATGGGGCTGACCCGCGAGCGCGTGCGGCAAATCCAGCAGGAAGCGCTGGTGCGCCTGAAGCGGTTTTTTGCCTCCAATGGCGTTCGCAAGGACGCCGTCCTGTAAGTCATTGATGACACCGATTCTGGTTTTTGACATCGAGACGATCCCCGATGTCGACGGCATTCGCCGTCTTGAAGATCTCCCGCCCGACCTCAGCGACGAGGAAGTGGCCGAACATGCGTTCGAGGCGCGCCGCGAAAAGACGGGCGGCGATTTCCTGCCGCACCACCTGCAGCGCGTCGCCGCGATTTCCTGCGTGTTTCGCGACAAGGGCGGCTTTCGCGTACGCTCGCTCGGCACGGCGCAGGACAGCGAAGCCGCGCTGATCCAGTCGTTCTACCGGACCATCGAGAAATACACGCCGCAGCTCGTGTCGTGGAACGGAGGCGGTTTCGATCTGCCGGTGCTCCACTATCGGGCGCTGGTGCACGGCATCCCCGCGCCGCGTTACTGGGATCTGGGCGAGGACGATCGCGAGTTCAAATGGAACAACTACCTGTCGCGCTATCACACGCGCCACACCGATCTGATGGATCTGCTCGCGCTCTATCAGCCGCGCGCCGCCGCACCGCTCGACGCGCTGGCCAAGCTGTGCGGCTTTCCGGGCAAGCTCGGCATGGACGGCAGCCAGGTGTGGGAGGCGTTTCGGGCGGGCGAGATCGAGGCGATCCGCAGTTACTGCGAAACCGACGTCGTGAATACCTATCTGCTTTATTGCCGCTTCCAGTTGATGCGCGGCGGGCTGGCGCCGGCCGAATACGCCGAGGAAGTGCAGATCGTGAAGGACGCGCTCGTCGCTGAACCCGCGCCGCATTGGGCCGAGTACCTCGCGGCATTCCCGAAGGCGTGACCGTGCGCCGGCATCGGTGGCGTCGCGTTCAGTCGTGCAGTTCCAGCAGGATCGGTTGATGATCGGAGGCGCGCGTCGCGCCGTCGATTTCACAGCGTGCGACGCGATCGAGCAGCGTGTCCGTCACGAACACGAAATCGCAGGTCATCGCGCCGTCTTGCCATTGCACCGTGTCGTAGACACCGGCGGTCGGTGGTGGCGTTTCGCCCGGATGCCGGTGCACCCAGGCGTCGACGAAGCCGGGGGCGCCGTCGATCGGTGCGAGCATGCGCCGGTACGCGTCGTCGCGATACGCGCTGTTGAAATCCCCACAGAGCACCGCATCGAGCGCGCGCCCCGAGGCCGCGAACGGCCCGTCGCGCGTTTCGGCCCGCGCCGGATGATGCGCGTGTCCGGCCGCTTCGTGGTGCTGATCGCGTAGCGCTTCGACCTGTGCGAGCCGCTGCGCCGCCGAGTAGAACTCCAGATGCGTGGTGACGATCCGCAAAGGCCGCCCTGTCTCGGTTTCGACGTTGACTTCGAGCGCCACGCGCGGCATCGACGGCGTGCGAACGTCAGCCGGCCACGGCAGCGTGTGACGCATGATGCGCCCGAGCGGCAACCGCGTCGCGATTGCGTTGCCGAATTGACGCCTTGGCGCACCGGTTGCCGCAGGCGGCAGATCGACGGCAATCGCCTCGATCACCGCAAAGCCTGGCAGCAACGCAGCCAGCTCGGCGAACTGATCCGGGCCGGGGCCGCCGGGCAGGGCGCCGAAGCCACGCGTCAGTTCCTGCAGGCAGAGCACGTCGAAATCGGCCAGCGCGCGCGCCTCGGCGACGGTGCGACCCAGATCGACCACGCCGCTGGCGTCTCGGCCCCATTGAACGTTCCAGTTGAGCAGTTGCATGTCGAATCTCCAATCGCGGTCGGCCATTCGTCTACAATCTCGCCTTCCCACAAACGAATGTCAGGAAAAGCTGGTGTCTGAAGCCGCCCCCACTCCCGCGCGCAAATCCCGGAACGCGCCCGTCGTGCATGTCAGCGCGCCCATCGAGATCGAATCGCTCGACCATGAGGCGCGCGGCGTCGGGCGTCTTGTGAACGAGGACGGCGAGCCCGGCAAGGTGATCTTCGTCGAGGGCGCGTTGCCCGGCGAACGTGTCACGTATTCGAGCTATCGCCGCAAGCCGAGCTACGAGCAGGCCACCGTCGTCGATATTCTGCGTCCGAGCGTGATGCGCGTGGAGCCGAAATGCGCATTCTTTGGCACCTGCGGCGGCTGCTCGATGCAGCATCTCGACGTGCGCGCGCAGGTTGCGATCAAGCAGCGCGTGCTCGAAGACAACCTGTGGCACCTGGCCAAGCTGCGCGCCGAAACGATGTTCTCGCCGATCCACGGGCCGGCCTGGGGCTATCGCTACCGGGCGCGGCTGACCGTGCGCAATGTGCCGAAGAAGGGCGGCGTGCTGGTTGGTTTCCACGAGAAGAAGAGCAGCTACGTCGTCGACATGACGAGCTGCGAAGTGTTGCCGCCGCATGTGTCGGCCATGCTCGTGCCGCTGCGTCACTTGGTGGCGGGTCTGTCGATCAGCGACCGCATGCCGCAGATCGAGCTGGCCGTCGGGTCGAGCGTCACGGCGCTCGTGCTGCGCGTGCTGGAACCGATCAATTCGGACGACGAAGCCTTGCTGCGCGCGTTTGCCGATGCGCATGACGTGCAGTTCTGGTTGCAGCCGAAGGGGCCGGATACGGTGTTCCCGTTCTATCCGCTCGACAAGTCGCTCGACTATACGCTGCCGGAATTCAATATCCGGATGCCGTTCAAGCCGACCGATTTCACGCAGGTCAACCATCAGATCAATCGCGTGCTGGTCGGCCGGGCGTTGCGTTTGCTGGCACCGCAGCGCAACGATCGCGTGCTCGACCTGTTCTGCGGCATCGGCAACTTCACGTTGCCGCTGGCGCGTCTCTCGCGTGAGGTGGTGGGGATCGAAGGCAGCGAGGCGCTGACCACGCGCGCGCTGGCCAACGCGAAGGAAAATGGCGTGGACGACCATACGTCGTTCGCCTGTCGCAACCTGTTCGAAGTCACGGCCGACGATATTCGCGCGCTGGGGGCGTTCGACAAGTTTCTGGTCGACCCGCCGCGCGAGGGCGCGCTGGCGGTATCGAAGGCGCTGGCCGAGATCGCACAAAGCGGCAAGGGCCCGCTGCCGAAGCGAATCGTCTACGTGTCGTGCAATCCGTCGACGCTGGCGCGCGACGCCGGGCTGCTGGTGCACGAGGCCGGTTACCGGATGCGCGGCGCGGGCGTGGTCAACATGTTCCCGAACACGTCTCACGTCGAATCGATCGCGGTGTTCGAGCGCGACTGACCGGAGCGTTTCGCGCAGGCATGAAAAAACCGGCCCGAGGGCCGGTTTTTCGTGGGAGGCGTTCCGCGATCAGTTGCGGTTGCCGCCGAAGATGCCGAGCAACGCGAGCAGATTCGTGAAGACGTTGTACAGATCGAGATAGATCGCGAGCGTGGCCGTGATGTAGTTCGTCTCGCCGCCGTTCACGACGCGCTGGACATCGAACAGCATATAGGCCGAGAAGATCACGATGGCCAGTACCGACACCGTCAGCATCAGCGCCGGCAGGTGCAGGAACACATTGGCGACCGACGCCAGCAGCAGCACGATCACGCCGACGAACAGCCACTTGCCGAGGCCCGAGAAATCGCGCTTGCTGACCGTGGCGACGGTGGCCATCGCGGCGAAGATCACGCCAGTGCCACCGAAGGCGAGCATGATCAGCGACGGACCGTTCGAGAAGCCGAGGATGAAGCTGAGCAGGCGCGACAGCATCAGGCCCATGAAGAACGTGAAGCCGAGCAGGACGAAGACGCCCGCGCTGCTGTTCTTGGTGCGCTCGATCGCGAACATGAAGCCGAACGCGATCGCGAAGAAGGCGAGCAGGCTCATCATCGGGCTGGTGGCCGCGAACAGCGAGAAACCGGTTGCGACCCCGACCCATGCGCCGAGGACCGTCGGGATCATCGAGAGCGCGAGCAGCCAGTAGGTATTGCGCAGTACGCGGTTGCGGGTCTCGGCCGACGCCAGCGAGCCGCCGCGACCGAAGTTGTACGGATAGTCGTTCATGGTTTCTCCTAGCATGGAACGTGACAGCGATCGGGAACCGGATGCATCGCAATGCGCTGCAGCAATCCGGGCGCCGCACTGCATAAGATCGGTCTGCCGGCCCAAGGTTTCAAGGGCCACCGAATGATCTGACACGCGCGCGACGCGCAAGCCTCAGCATACTCGGTTTTCGACCTTACGATGGTGTAAGGGTTCAATCGCAATGATACATCGGAACGTGCTACAATAGCGGATTCATTTGAATTCGTAACTTCTTAATTTTTTGGAGTTTTTATGGCAATCGAGCGCACCCTGTCGATCATCAAGCCGGACGCAGTGGCAAAGAACGTGATCGGTCAGATCTACAGCCGTTTCGAGGGCGCTGGCCTGAAGGTCATCGCAGCTCGTCTGGCGCACCTGTCGCGCGGCGAAGCCGAGCAGTTCTACGCAGTGCATGCAGCACGTCCGTTCTTCAAGGACCTGGTCGATTTCATGATCTCGGGCCCGGTGATGATCCAAGTGCTGGAAGGCGAAGGCGCCATCCTGAAGAACCGTGACCTGATGGGTGCAACGGATCCGAAGAAGGCAGAAGCCGGCACGATCCGCGCCGATTTCGCCGACAGCATCGACGCGAACGCCGTGCACGGTTCGGACGCAGCGGAAACGGCCGCGGTCGAAATCGCATTTTTCTTCGCAGGCTTGAACGTCTACTCGCGCTAAGCGGGTAACGCGAATCCGGCGCTTGCAGCAAGGCAGGGCATCATGACGAGCGAAACTACCGTCAATCTTCTCGACTTCGACGCCGAGGGCCTCGTCGCATATTGCGGCAGCCTGGGCGAGAAGCCGTTCCGGGCCAAGCAGTTGCAGCGCTGGATTCATCAATACAATGCCGCCGATTTCGACGGCATGACCGATCTCGCCAAGTCATTGCGCGAGAAGCTGAAGGGTCGCGCGATCATCGGCATGCCCGATATCGCCAGCGATCACGTCTCGTCGGACGGCACGCGCAAGTGGCTGATCGACGTCGGCAACGGCAACGCGGTCGAAACCGTGTTCATCCCGGAAGAAACGCGTGGCACGCTGTGCGTCTCGTCGCAGGCGGGGTGTGCGGTCAATTGCCGGTTCTGTTCGACCGGAAAACAAGGTTTTTCGCGCAATCTGTCGACGGCCGAAATCGTCGGCCAGTTGCGCATGGCGGAATTCGCGCTGCGTGAATCGCTCGGGCGTGCGCCCGGGCCGAACGGCAAGGCCGATCGCGTCGTCACCAATGTCGTGATGATGGGAATGGGCGAACCGCTGCTCAATTACAGCGCCGTGGTGCCCGCGATGCGGTTGATGCTCGACGACAACGCCTACGGGCTGTCGCGGCGCCGTGTCACGTTGTCCACGTCGGGCGTGGTGCCCATGATGGATCGTCTCGGCGCGGAGCTGCCGGTGGCGCTTGCGGTGTCGCTGCACGCGCCGAACGACGCGCTGCGCGACGAGCTGGTACCGCTCAACAAGAAATATCCATTGCGTGAGCTGATGGCCGCGTGCCAGCGCTATTTGAATGTCGCGCCGCGGGATTTCATTACGTTCGAATACTGCATGCTCGACGGTGTCAACGACACTGACGCGCATGCGCGCGAGCTGCTCGCCATCACACGCGACGTGCCGTGCAAATTCAATCTGATCCCCTTCAATCCGTTCCCCGAGTCGGGGCTGCTGCGCTCGAAGAACGAGCGAATCAAGCAGTTCTCGCAGGTTCTGCTCGAAGCCGGCGTCGTCACCACCGTGCGCAAGACGCGCGGCGATGATATCGATGCCGCCTGCGGGCAGCTCGCCGGCGCAGTGAAAGACCGCACGCGCCTGGCGGAACGGACCGGAACGGGGAAAATCATCGAGGTCCGGGCCGTCTGACGGGGAGGTCCGGGCAACGCGAAAGCGATCCGGGGCAGGCCAGGCCTGCCTCTGTTTAAAGGTTGCGCCTCGGCGCCGGCGATGTGTCGGCGCGGTTGCGCAAGTGAAGAAGAATCGACGCGAGGAATAGGATGAGCGAACCGCAACCGCCAAGAGGCGCAGACACGAACGCCGAGTACAAGCCGGCATCGGCGGGGTTGGAGTCGTTGGCGGCGGTCGGGGCGCGCCTCGCGCAGCTTCGTGAAGCGAAGGGTTGGTCGGTCGCGGATGTTTCGTCGCGCTTGAAGGTTGCCGTGCCGAAGCTGCGCGCACTCGAAGCCGGCGATATCAGCCAGATGCCGGGTTCGACGTTCGCGGCCGGCGTGGTGCGCAGTTACGCGAAGATGCTCGGTGTCGATCCGGAGCCGTTTGCGCAGGCGTTGCGCCGTGAAAAGGGCATCCCCGAAGTCGATCTGTCGATGCCGGCATCGGCCGGCACGGGCCTGCCGCGCGGCCGGGTATCGATTCCGCTTGGTGCTTCCACACGCAGTCGTTCATGGCTGTGGGCGATGTTGGCCGTGATCGTGGCGGTGATCGCCGCGGCCATGTGGCATTCCGGTGGCGATTCGGCAAATTGGCTCTCGCGTTTCAAGTCGAATGCCGGCGTCGGCGCGTCCGATGCGCAGCAAGCCTCGTCGGTGGCCGCTCAGGCCGCGGCGACGTCCGATTCCACCGCGATTGCGGTGGGCGGTTCGACGGTGGCAGGTGAAGTGGCGTCGAGCGCAACCGAGCGTGCTCCGGCTGCCATCGCCGGTGCCGCGTCGGCCGCAGCACCGGCCGTTGCCCCGGCACAACCTGCGTCGGTCGCGCCTGCTGCTGCGGCGAATCCGGCCGCGCCCGCTACGGCATCGGCCGTCGACGGCGCCAGCGTCGTGGCGGCTGCCGGCCAGTCGACGATCGGCATCACGGTCAAGCAGGATTGCTGGGTCAGCGTGCGCGACAAGAACGGCAAGGAAATCGTGTCGGGGCTGGCCAAGGCCGGCGAGACGCGTCAGGGCGCGGGTGAAGCGCCGCTGCGCATCACCATCGGCAACCGCGCCGGCCTCGACGCGGTGACGTTCGACGGAAAAACCGTCGATCCGGCAAAATACTCGGCGGGTCGGGGCAATGTCGCGCGGTTCGCGCTGCCCTGACGGCAAGTGTCGTGGCTGACCGGGCACGACACTTTTTCAATTCGTGCGCCGCCCGAGGGGTGGCGCTTCCGGCGTAAATGGATCCAACGATGCAATCCGAAGCTCAATCCCCACGCAGCAGTCAGATTTGTTCAACCGAGCCGGTGTTTGGCGGCTTCGCGCCGCGTCGCCGTTCGCACGCGGTGGATGTCCGGTGGGGCGGGAATCTGGTAACGATCGGCGGCGACGCGCCCGTGCGCGTGCAGTCGATGACGAATACCGATACGGCCGATGCAATCGGCACGGCTATCCAGATCAAGGACCTGGCGAACGCGGGTTCGGAACTGGTACGGATCACGGTCAATACGCCCGAGGCGGCGGCGGCCGTACCGGCGATTCGTGAGCAGCTCGACCGGATGGGCGTGTCGGTGCCGCTGGTCGGCGATTTCCATTACAACGGCCATCTGTTGTTACGCGATCATCCGGCATGTGCCGAGTCGCTGTCGAAGTACCGGATCAATCCCGGCAACGTCGGCCAGGGAGCGAAGCGCGATACGCAGTTCGCACAGATGATCGAAGCGGCCGTGAAGTACGACAAGCCGGTGCGGATCGGCGTGAACTGGGGCAGCCTGGACCAGGACCTGCTGGCGCGCATGATGGACGAGAACGCCGCGCGCAGCACGCCCTGGGATGCGCAGAGCGTGATGTACGAAGCGCTGATCCAGTCGGCGATCGGCTCGGGCGAACGTGCCGTCGAACTGGGCCTTGGCCGTGACAAGATCATCCTGTCGTGCAAGGTCAGCGGCGTGCAGGATCTGATCGCCGTGTATCGCGAGCTGTCCAAGCGTTGCGGCTTCGCGCTGCACCTGGGCTTGACCGAGGCCGGCATGGGTTCGAAGGGTATCGTCGCTTCCACGGCCGCGCTCGGCGTGCTGCTCCAGGAAGGCATCGGCGACACGATCCGCATTTCGCTGACGCCGGAGCCGGGCGCGCCGCGCACGGGCGAAGTGGTGGTCGGCCAGGAAATCCTGCAAACCATGGGCCTGCGTTCGTTCGCGCCGATGGTGATCGCATGCCCCGGTTGCGGTCGCACCACCAGCACGCTGTTCCAGGAGCTGGCGATGCAGATCCAGACCTACCTGCGCGAGCAAATGCCGGAATGGCGCAAGACCTTCCCGGGCGTCGAAAAGATGAACGTCGCGGTGATGGGCTGCATCGTCAATGGCCCGGGCGAGTCGAAGCACGCGAACATCGGCATCAGCCTGCCGGGTTCGGGCGAGAACCCGGCCGCGCCGGTGTTCATCGATGGCGAGAAGGTCAAGACCCTGCGCGGCGAGCGCATCGCCGAGGAATTCCAGCAAATCGTGAGCGACTACGTCGCGCGCAACTACGGCCAGGCAACGGCCGAGCAATAAATCGTCAACCGAAATCAGATGACCGAAACCAAGCGAAAGCTCGAAAAACTGACGGGCGTGAAGGGCATGAACGACATCCTCCCGCAGGATGCCGGATTGTGGGAATTCTTCGAGGCGACCGTGAAGTCGCTGCTGCGCGCCTACGGCTACCAGAACATCCGCACGCCGATCGTCGAGCATACGCAACTGTTCACGCGCGGCATCGGTGAAGTGACCGACATCGTCGAGAAGGAGATGTACAGCTTCACCGACGCGCTGAACGGCGAGCACCTCACGATGCGCCCGGAAAACACCGCTGCCGTGGTGCGTTCCGCGATCGAGCACAACCTGCTGTACGACGGCCCGAAGCGTCTGTGGTACATCGGCCCGATGTTCCGCCATGAGCGTCCGCAGCGCGGCCGCTATCGCCAGTTCCATCAGGTCGGCGTGGAAGCGCTTGGTTTCGCCGGCCCCGATGCGGATGCCGAAATCATCATGATGTGTCAGCGCCTGTGGGACGACCTTGGCCTGATGGGCATCAAGCTCGAAATCAACTCGCTCGGCCTGGCCGAGGAGCGTGCCGCGCACCGCGTCGAGCTGATCAAGTACCTGGAGCAGTTCGCCGACGTGCTCGACGAGGATGCGAAGCGTCGCCTGTATACGAACCCGCTGCGCGTGCTCGACACGAAGAACCCGGCGCTGCAGGAGATCGCGCAGAACGCGCCGAAGCTGATCGACTTCCTCGGCGAATCCTCGCGTGCGCACTTCGAAGGCCTGCAGCGTCTGCTGAAGTCCAACAACGTGCCGTTCACGATCAACCCGCGTCTCGTGCGCGGCCTCGACTATTACAACCTGACCGTGTTCGAGTGGGTGACCGACAAGCTCGGCGCGCAAGGCACGGTGGCCGCGGGCGGTCGCTACGATCCGCTGATCGAGCAACTCGGTGGCAAGCCCACGGGCGCTTGCGGCTGGGCGATGGGCGTCGAGCGAATCCTCGAACTGCTCAAGGAAGACCAGCTCGTACCGGAGCAGGAAGGTGTCGATGTCTACATCGTTCACCAGGGCGATGCGGCACGCGAGCAGGCCTTCATCATCGGCGAGCGTCTGCGCGACACCGGCCTCGACGTGATTTTCCACTGCAGCCCCGACGGCGGCACCGCCAGCTTCAAGTCGCAGATGAAGCGCGCGGACGCGAGCGGCGCGGCTTATGCGGTGATCCTCGGCGAAGACGAAGTCGCGAATGGCACGGTGGGCGTGAAGGCGCTGCGCGGTGCCGGCGAGGGCGAGAAGAGCGAGCAGCAGACGGTAACGGTCGAGAACTTGACCGAATTTCTAATCAATGCGATGGTTGCATCCGCCGAAGACGGCGACGACTGATCGCAGCGGATTCGCTCGACAACAAGCAGGAAGAAGGAATCGCTAGCCGATGAGTTATCACGACGAACAAGAATCGATTGAAAGCGTCAAAGCCTGGTGGGCCCGTTGGGGCAACCTGACGACCTGGGTCCTGACTGCGGCGCTCGTCGTCGCCGCCGCCTGGAACGGCTGGAATTACTGGCAGCGCCATCAGGCGGCAGAGGCTTCGGTGTTCTACGAGGCCGTGCAGCAGGCCATCAGCTCCGGCGACAAGGCCAAGATCGCGCGCGCCGCGTCCGACATGGAAAGCAAGTACGGCAGCACGGCGTACGGGCCGATGACGGCGCTGGCCGCCGCCAAGGGCCTGTACGATGCGGGCGATTCGGCCGGTGCGAAAGCCCAGCTGCAATGGACCATCGACAACGCGAAGGACGATTCGTACAAGCAGGTCGCGAAGCTGCGTCTGGCTTCGTTGCTGCTCGACGAAAAGGCCTACGACGCCGGTCTCGCGCTGTTGAGCGGCACGCCCGTCGACAGTTTCAAGCCTCTCGTGGCGGATGGTCGTGGCGATTTGCTTGCCGCCCAGGGCAAACGCGACGATGCGCGTGCAGCGTACCAGCTCGCGCTCGAATCCCTGCCGAAGCAAGACACGTCCACGCGTCAGCTGGTTCAGTTCAAGCTCGACGCGCTCGGTAGCTGAGCGTCCGCGCTCGTTCCACAACTCTAGATAGCTTCGCTCACCGATGAATTTGCTGAAACGTAACGTTCTTCCGATCGCCTGCGCAGTTGCCGTCCTCGCGCTGGCGGCGTGCTCGTCCACCAAGGATGCGCGCCGCGTGCCGACGCCGCTCACCGAGATCAAGCCCGCGCTCAATGTGACGCAGGCATGGAAGACGAGCGTAGGCAAGGGCGGGCGCTATTCGTTCTCGCCGGTTGCGGTTGGCGATGCGGTGTTCGTGGCCGCGGCGAACGGCTCGGTCGAGAAGATCGATGCCAAGACCGGCCAGACTGTCTGGCACACCAAGCTGCGTTCTGACCTGTCGGCCGGCGTGGGCAGCGATGGCACCCTGACGGCGGTGGGTGCGCTCAAGGGTGGCGTGTTCGTGCTTGGCGCGGACGGCAAGCAGCTTTGGCAGACCAACATACAGGGCGAGATCTTCTCGCCGCCGCTGGTCGGCAACGGTCTCGTGATCGTGCGTACGATCGACGGCCAGGTGATCGCATTCGCCGCGCAAACGGGCGAGCAGAAGTGGGTGTACCGCAGCCGCGCGGTGCCGCTGAACCTGCGGGTCTCGGCCGGCATGACGTTCGCGGGCGACGCGGCCGTGCTGGCCGGTTTCCCGGGCGGTGGTCTGGTGGCGATCAACCTGCAGACGGGCGAGGCCTACTGGCAAACGCCGGTGTCCTATCCGAAGGGCGTGACCGAGGTCGAGCGCATCAACGACGTGAGCGGGCCGCCTACGCTGGTCGGCGCACAAACCTGTGCGGTCACGTTCCAGGGCCAGATCGGTTGTTTCGACGCGAATTCGGGCCGCCCGCTTTGGGAAAAATCGTTCTCGAGCCGCAGCGGTGTGGCGCAGGATGACACTGTGATGGCTGGTGGCGACGATTGGTCGGTCGTGACAGCCTACGACGTGATGTCGGGCAAGCAGCTTTGGCGCAATGATCAGCTCAAGAGCCGCGACGTCGGCGTGCCTTATCTGCTGGGCCACGCCTTGGTGATGGGCGATTACAAGGGTTTTGTCCACTTCCTGTCCCGCGACGACGGTACGTTCGTCGCACGCATGAAGACGGACGGCAGCGCGATCACGGCAGCGCCGGTGCTGGCTGGCGATACGCTGGTCGTGCAAACGCATGACGGCGAAGTCTACGGCTTCCGTCCGCGCTGATCGATTTTGCTGGAATTGCGCGGTCCGGCGCCCCAGGGCGCGGGCCGCGCGTGTTTTTTTGTGCGGCAATTGCCGCCGGCGCTCCCGAGCGGGCGGGTCCGGCGCGCTGCCCCGGCGGTCAGCCGCCGAGTTCGCGTGTCGCGCGAGTCGCACGCGCGCGCCCATTGCGGCGCGGAATTCGTGCTAATTTTCATTCAACGCAGCCACCCGTCGCAGCCGGTTCTCCGCGCGGCAGGCATCCCGCTCCTGCGTAATACCGTAAACGACATCAAATGAAACCGGTCATTGCCCTCGTCGGGCGCCCCAATGTGGGGAAATCCACGCTGTTCAACCGGCTCACGCGCTCGCGCGACGCACTCGTCGCCGACCTGCCGGGCCTTACCCGCGATCGCCATTACGGCGAGGGCCGGGTGGGCGAGCGCCCCTATCTCGTGGTCGACACGGGCGGTTTCGAGCCGGTCGCCAAGGACGGAATCCTGCACGAAATGGCGCGTCAGACACGCCAGGCCGTTGCGGAAGCCGATATCGTCGTGTTCATCGTCGATGGCCGTAACGGCCTGGCCCCGCAGGACAAGTCGATTGCCGACTACCTGCGCAAGACGGGCCGGCCGATCTTCCTGGTCGTCAACAAGGCCGAGGGGATGAAGTACACGGCGGTGGCCAGCGATTTCTACGAGCTCGGCCTCGGCGACCCGCGCGCGATTTCGGCCGCGCATGGCGATGGTGTCCACGACATGATCAGCGAGGCGCTCGAAGTGGCCTACGCGGGTCAGTCGGAGGAATCGGACGACGCGGCGCAGACGCGCGGTGTGAAGATTGCCATCGTCGGCCGCCCGAACGTCGGCAAGTCGACGCTCGTCAATACGCTGATCGGCGAGGATCGCGTGATCGCGTTCGACATGCCGGGCACCACGCGCGACTCGATCTATGTCGATTTCGAGCGCAACGGCAAGCCCTATACGCTAATCGACACGGCCGGCCTGCGCCGCCGCGGCAAGGTGTTCGAGGCGATCGAAAAGTTCTCGGTGGTGAAGACGCTGCAGTCGATTTCGGATGCGAACGTCGTCATTCTTCTGCTGGATGCCCAGCAGGATATTTCCGACCAGGATGCGCACATCGCGGGCTTCGTGGTGGAGCAGGGCCGCGCGCTGGTGGTGGGCGTGAACAAATGGGACGGGCTCGATTCGCACACGCGCGAGCGCACCAAGGCCGACCTGACCCGCAAGCTGAAATTCCTCGAATTCGCGAAATTCCATTTCATCTCGGCTGCCGAGAAAACCGGTATCGGCCCGTTGTTGCGCTCGGTCGACGACGCCTACGCGGCGGCCATGAAGAAGCTGCCGACGCCGAAGCTCACGCGCGCGCTGATCGAGGCCGTGGAATTCCAGCAGCCGCGCCGTCGCGGCCCGGTTCGGCCGAAGCTGCGCTACGCCCACCAGGGCGGTCAGAATCCGCCGATCATCGTGGTGCACGGCAATGCGCTCGACGCGATCACGGATACCTACCGGCGTTACCTCGAAAACCGTTTCCGGGAAACTTTCGAGCTGACCGGCACTCCATTGCGGATAGAGTTCCGATCCTCGACGAACCCTTATGCGGACAAGGATTGAGGGGATTAGACCGAATGGCCGGCTCCCGAGCGGGGGCAACGAAATCGGCTATAGTGTAGCGATTGACGGCGGATCTCTTTTTCTTCGCCGACAATCTACAAGATCAACCTGCAAAAAAGATGGAGTAAGCCATGAGCAACAAAGGGCAATTGTTACAAGACCCGTTTTTGAACGCACTGCGTAAGGAGCATGTGCCGGTGTCGATTTACCTCGTCAACGGCATCAAGCTGCAAGGGAACATCGAATCGTTCGACCAGTACGTCGTGTTGCTCCGTAACACGGTTACCCAGATGGTTTACAAGCACGCTATCTCGACGGTCGTTCCGGCGCGCCCGGTGAACTTCCACCCGGACGCGGAAGGCGCGGCCTCCTAACCCGATTGCTGCGGCTGGCGTTGCTCGCCGCCGGCGATCCACGCCAGCCGCCTTACTTTGACACCCGATAATTTGATCAACGCAGCGTTAGTCGGCATCGATTTCGGCAAGACCGATTTCGAAGCCAGTCTCGAAGAACTCAGTCTGCTCGCTTCCAGCGCGGGCGCGCGCCCGGTGGTCACCCTGACCGGCAAGCGTTCCAGCCCCGATGCGGCCATGTTCATCGGCAGCGGCAAGGCCGATGAACTGCGCCTCGCCTGCGATGCCAACGGCGTCGACATCGTCATCTTCAATCACCCGCTCGCCCCTGCGCAGCAGCGCAATCTCGAACGCACGCTGAACCGTCGCGTGGTCGATCGCACGAGCCTGATTCTCGATATTTTCGCGCAGCGCGCTCGCAGCCACGAAGGCAAGCTGCAGGTCGAGCTGGCGCAGTTGCACTACCTCTCCACGCGGCTGATCCGCGCCTGGACCCACCTCGAACGCCAGAAGGGCGGTATCGGCCTGCGCGGCCCCGGCGAAACGCAGCTCGAAACCGACCGCCGGCTGATCGGTGAACGCATCAAGATGCTGAAGACGCGGCTCGAAAAGCTGCGTCGCCAGCACGATACGCAGCGCCGTCAGCGCGAACGCAACCGCACCGTGTCGGTGTCCCTGGTGGGCTATACGAACGCGGGCAAATCCACGCTGTTCAATGCGCTGACGAAAGCGCAAGCCTATGCGGCCGACCAGTTGTTCGCCACGCTCGATACCACCTCCCGCCGTGTGTATCTGGGCGACGAGGTCGGGCAGATCATCGTGTCGGATACGGTCGGTTTCATCCGTGAGCTACCGCACCAACTGGTCGCGGCGTTTCGTGCCACGCTCGAGGAAACCATCCACGCCGATTTGCTGCTGCATGTCGTCGATGCGTCAAGCGCCGTGCGCCTCGAACAGATCGAGCAGGTCAACGATGTCCTGCACGAGATCGGCGCGGATTCGATCCCGCAGGTGCTGGTATTCAACAAGATCGACGCGGTGCCCGAACTCGCGGCCCGCGGCGACGCGGTCGAGCGTGACGAGTATGGTAATATTTCGCGCGTCTTTTTGAGCGCGCGCACCGGCCAGGGACTCGATACGCTGCGTGCCGCCATTGCCGAAATCGCGACCAGCGATGCGCTGTCCGGCACGGCGCTGCCCGAGCGCGACATTCGGTTCGACAGCAACGCGCTGAACGAACCGCACGACGACCACACGGTTTCCGAACACGGGCACTAGCCGGCGCCAGCCGGACAGTCGCACCTACTCTGGTGAACAAACTCAGGTGAACGATTACAACGAGCGGAGTTCCTGGCTGCGCAAGCGCCCGATGCTGTCGATCAACGATCCCCGTTGGGGGCGTGGCGAAAGCAATGGCGACAAGTCCCGCAAGAACGAACCGAAGCGCCCGCAACCCGATCGCGATGGCGACGGCCCACCCGACCTCGACGAAATGTGGCGCAACTTCAACCGCCGCCTGTCGGGGCTGTTCGGCGGCAAGGGCGGTGGCAATCGCGGCATGCGCCCCGATAACGGGCGTGCTGCGCGCGTCGGTGTCGGCATCGTCATCGGCGTGCTGGTCGCGGTCTACGCGGGCAGTGGCATCTTCATGGTGCCGGACGGCCAGACGGGCGTCGTGCTGAAGTTCGGCGAATACCACGGCACGGTCGGCCAGGGCGCTCACTGGCGCCTGCCGTATCCGTTCGAGTCGCACGAAATCGTCGATACGGCGCAGGTGCATTCCACCGAAATCGGTCGCAACAACGTGGTGCGCATCGCCAACGTCAAGGATGCGTCGATGCTCACGCGCGATGGCGGTATCGTCGACGTGCGTTTCATCGTTCAGTACCGGATTCGCTCGGCGGCTGATTATCTGTTCCGCGCGGCCGATCCCGAACTCGCCGTGCGCCAGTCGGCGCAAGCCGCGATTCGCCGCATCGTTGGCGGGGAAGCGGCCAGCGACGTGATCGGCGTTGATCGTGATGCGTTGCGCACGCAACTCACCACGCAGATCCAGCACGATCTCGATCGTGATCAGACCGGCCTGGTGGTCACCGGCATCACGATTCAGGCCGCCCAATTGCCCGAGCAAGTGCAATCGGCGGTTGACGAAGTGGCGAAGGCGCGTCAGGCGAGCGAAGTCGCGAAGAACGCCGCGCAGGCCTATGCCGACGATCTGCTGCCGCGCGCACGTGGCGATGCGGCCAAGCTGGTCGACGAGGCCAAGGCGTATGCCGATCGCGTGGTCACGCAGGCGCAGGGCGACGCCGACCGCTACCAGCAGGTCTATGCACAGTACGAGAAGGCGCCGGCCGTGGTGCGCGAGCGCATGTATCTCGACACCATGCAGGAAATTTATTCGAAGGCGACCAAGGTCTACGTCGGCAACAAGTCGGGCAACAGCCTCATCTATCTGCCGATCGACAAGATCGTCGAACAACAACGTCAGCGCGCGGCCGACGCGGCCGCTGCCAGCGGTGCGGCGCCGGCTTCGGTGGCCGCAGGTGCATCCGATGCGGGTGCTGCCGCCGGCGCGGCCAATGCAGCGTCGTCGGCCGGTTCGTCCGCCGCCGTCTCTGCCGCGGCACCCGCAAGCGCGGCGCGTGCTGCCAGCGCCACGGCCGGCGACGATTCGCTGCGATCGCGCGAAGGGTTCCGCAGCCGGTCGCGCGAAGACGATTTGCAGTAACGGGGACCGCCAGACATGAATCGAATCATCGCGCTTGTCATTGCGCTCGTCGTCGTCGCGTTCGCCGCGTCGTCCACCGTGTTCGTCGTCGATCCGCGTCACGCGGCCGTGCTGTCCGCACGCGGCGAGGGCGAGCCCACGCTGCTCGGCCCCGGCCTGCACGTGAAGCTGCCTCCGCCGCTGCAAACCGCGGCGCTGGTCGACACTCGCCTGCAGACGCTCGAATGGGCCGATGCACAAAGCTGCACGACCTCGGATAAGCAGGACGTGCTGGTCAGCCCGGCCGTGCGCTACCGCATTACCGATCCGCTCAAGTATTACGCGAAGACCGAGGCCGGCTCGCGCGACGTGGTCGATCCGCTGCTGTCGTCGCTGAAGGGCGCGTTGACGCAGGCGTTCTCGACGCGCACGCTGACCGATGCGATCCGCGCGCAGCAGGCCATCGCCGACGAGGCGAAGGCCTCGCTGCAGGCCGCCGTGGCGCCTTACGGCGTCGAAATCGTCGATGTCTCGTTGCTGCGTGTGGATTTGCCTGCCGCCGCGTCCGAGGCCGCGTATCGCCGCATGTCGGCCGCCGAACGCGAGCGCGCCGATACGCAGCGTGCCGAAGGTGCTGCGAGCGCCGAGCAGATCAAGGCCGATGCGATGCGCCAGCAACAGCAGATCCTGGCCGACGGTTATCAATCGGCGCAGTCGATCAAGGGCGAGGGCGATGCGAAGGCCGCATCGATCGCGGGCGATGCGTACGGCCGCGATCCGCAGTTCTATCAGTTCTACGCCAGCCTGCAGGCATACCGGAACACGTTCCATGCCAACGACGTGATCGTCGTCGACCCGGACAGCGAGTTCTTCCGTTTCATGCGCAGTCCGACGGGCGGCAGCGCCGCAACGCCGGCTCCCGCTCCCCGCAAACACTGACGCTGAGAAGGGGCGCCGCCACGTGCGGCGTCATCGATACCGCATGGATATTGCCGGTTCGCTGTTGCTCGCGCTCGCGCTGATGTTGATCGTCGAAGGCGCGTTCCCGTTCGTGTTTCCGGTCGCGTGGCGCGATACGTTTCGTAGAATAGCGGAGCGGCCGCCGCATCATATCCGGATCGGCGGCCTGATCGTGATGGTGATTGGCCTCGTGCTGCTCGTCTTCGCGACCTGATTTCGCGGCCGCCGATCCGGCCCGTTTCCGCCCGCCCCGGAGGCGCGGTTCCTGCCCGAACCGCCTTGTCGGCGCCTGGATGGCGCTTGCCGAACCGCGTGGCGCAGGCACCCACCGATTCCAAAATCCGGCGCGCCCGTGCGCGCCGCTGTTTCCTGTCGTAGGACCGTAACGATGTCGACCTGGTTACTTCCCGAGAATATCGCCGACGTGCTGCCGTCGGAAGCGCGCAAGATCGAGGAGCTGCGTCGCAGGCTGCTCGACCGCTTCCGTTCGTACGGTTACGAAATGGTGATGCCGCCCCTGCTCGAGTATCTCGAGTCGCTGCTGACCGGCGGCGGCAACGATCTGAATCTGCGCACGTTCAAGCTCGTCGACGAACTGTCGGGCCGCACGCTCGGCGTGCGCGCCGACATGACGCCGCAGGTCGCGCGGATCGACGCGCACCTGCTGAATCGTCAGGGCGTGACGCGCCTTTGCTACGCCGGCAACGTGCTGCATACGCGCCCGCGCGGCCTGCACGCCACGCGCGAACAGATCCAGATCGGTGCCGAGCTGTACGGCCATGCCGGCCTCGAAGCCGATCTCGAGGTGCAGCAGTTGTTGCTCGACGCGCTGCGCCTGACCGGCATCGGCACGATCCGTCTCGA
>NZ_BAAILN010000092.1:345873-368792 GCF_054589155.1 Burkholderia sp. 3C | reverse complement strand
GACGCCGTGGCGGCGTCGCGCGGCGAGCTGTTGTATGGCGCGCTGGCCGGCAAGGACGTGCCGCTGATCAATGAGCTGACCGAGGATCTGGGGGCGGATACGCGTGCCGCGCTGCGCTTGCTGCCGCATCTGTATGGCGACGCGTCGGTGATCGACGAAGCGCGCCGCCAGTTGCCGGCGCTGCCCGAAATCACGCGCGCGCTCGACGATCTGGCGCAGCTCGCGGCGCAGGTGCAGGGCGCCGAGGTCGCGATCGACCTGGCCGACCTGCGCGGCTATGCGTACCACAGCGGTGCGATGTTCTCGGCCTATGTCGACGGCGTGCCGAACGCGGTCGCGCGCGGCGGCCGTTACGACCACGTGGGCCAGGCTTACGGTCGTGCGCGTCCGGCTACCGGCTTCTCGCTCGATCTGCGCGAAATCGCGCGGATTTCGCCGATCGAGGCGCGCGGCACGGCGATCCTCGCGCCGTGGCGTCAGGACGATGCGCTGCGCGTGGCGGTCGGTGCGCTGCGCGACGCGGGCGAGGTCGTGATCCAGGCACTGCCGGGGCACGATCACGTGCTCGACGAGTTCGCGTGCGACCGGACACTGGTCGAGCGCGGCGGCGCGTGGGTCGTCGAACCCCGCTGAAATATCGGCGGCGCGGCTGTTTCGGAGCCCATGCCGTTGACGCGAAACGGAAAAATTCGGAACCCGCGCCGAACCTAGGTAGAATACGTTTTTAACCAGCTAACGAATCAACATGTCTGCCAGCGCAGTGAATGTGACTCCCGGGCGCAATGTCGTCGTCGTGGGAACCCAGTGGGGTGATGAAGGCAAGGGCAAGATCGTCGACTGGCTGACGGACCACGCTCACGGCGTCGTGCGTTTCCAGGGCGGTCACAATGCCGGCCACACCCTGATCATCGGCGGCAAGAAAACCATCTTGCGTCTCATCCCCTCCGGCATCATGCGCGCAGGCGTCGCCTGCTACATCGGCAACGGCGTCGTGCTGTCGCCCGAAGCGCTGTTCAAGGAAATCGGTGAGCTGGAAGAAGCGGGCCTCGACGTCCAGTCGCGCCTGTTCATCTCCGAAGCCGCCACGCTGATCCTCCCGTACCACGTCGCGATCGACCAGGCGCGCGAAGCACGCCGCGGCGCCGACAAGATCGGCACCACCGGCCGTGGCATCGGCCCGGCGTACGAAGACAAGGTCGGCCGCCGCGCGCTGCGCGTGCAGGATCTGTTCGACGCCAAGACCTTCGCCGATCGCCTGCGCGAAAACCTCGATTTCCACAACTTCGTGCTGACCCAGTACCTGGGTGGCGCAGCCGTCGATTTCCAGGCCACGCTCGACACGATGCTCGGCTATGCCGATCGGCTGAAGCCGATGGTCACGGACGTGTCGCGTCGTCTGTACGACGCCAACCACGAAGGCCAGAACCTGCTGTTCGAAGGTGCGCAAGGCACGCTGCTCGACATCGATCACGGCACCTATCCGTTCGTCACCTCGAGCAACTGCGTGGCCGGTGCGGCCGCGGCAGGCGCGGGCGTCGGCCCGCAAAAGCTCAACTACATCCTCGGCATCACCAAGGCCTATTGCACGCGCGTTGGCGCCGGCCCGTTCCCGAGCGAACTGTACGACGCGGATAACCCCGCTCGCCAGAGCCAGATCGGCGTGACGCTCGCCAACGTCGGCAAGGAATTCGGTTCGGTCACGGGTCGCCCGCGCCGCACCGGCTGGCTCGACGCCGCCGCGCTGCGCCGCTCGATCCAGATCAACGGCGTGTCGGGCCTTTGCATGACGAAGCTCGACGTGCTCGACGGCTTCGATGAAGTGCACCTCTGTGTGGGCTACAAGATCGACGGCAAGGATATCGACCTGCTGCCGCGTGGCGCCGCCGATGTCGCCCGTTGCGAGCCGGTGTACGAAACCTTCCCGGGCTGGAAGGAAAGCACGGTCGGTATCAATACGTGGGACGCGCTGCCCGCTACCGCACGTGCGTACCTGACGCGCGTGCAGGAAGTGGCCGGCGTGCCGATCGACATGGTGTCGACCGGCCCGGACCGCGACGAAACGATCCTGCTGCGTCATCCGTTCAAGGTCTGAGGCCTGGTCGCACGATGACGCAAGCAAAGAATCATCACGGCGCGCCGATCGAGATGTCCGATCCGCGCAATGACGACAGGAACCTGTGGGTCGGCTGGGACGAGTATCACCGTCTCGTCGAACTGCTGGCGCTCGCGGTGCACGAATCGGGCTGGAAGTTCGACCAGATTTTGTGTCTCGCTCGCGGTGGCCTGCGCGTCGGCGATCAACTGTCGCGCATCTACGATCTGCCGCTCGCGATCCTCGCGACGAGTTCGTATCGCGAGGCCGCCGGCACGCAGCAGGGCGATCTCGACATCGCGCAGTACATCACGATGACGCGCGGCAATCTGTCCGGCAACGTGCTGCTGGTCGACGATCTGGTCGATTCGGGCGTCACGTTGGCGCGCGTGCAGCAGCATCTGAAGGAGCGTTATCCGTCGGTCACGGCCGTGCGCTCCGCCGTGCTTTGGTACAAGGCGTGTTCGAAGGTGAAGCCCGATTACTTCGTCCAGCATCTGGAGACGAACCCGTGGATTCACCAGCCGTTCGAGGAGTGGGACACATTGCGCCCGCATAACCTCGTGGCGTGGACCAAGCGTGGCCGCGCATTGCGCGACGACGGCACGCCCCAGCAATAAGGCCTGCGAGATCTTCGCAAGGCATTCGCAATCGGCGCCTGCGGGCGCCGATTGCATTTCGGGCTGCGTCCCGTCTGCTACCTGTTTAATCGGGGCCGCATGCTACACTGGCTCGCCCTCGTCGCTTCACGGCAACACTACGTGATGGCATGGCGACGCGAGCAGTCTAGAATAGCGCTCGTTTTTCCGACCCCAGAACGGAACGTTACGCTTCCATGACCGACACGACCCATTCGAACACCCAAAAAACCTCCCTGCAGGCTCTCTCCGTCGCGGCGATCGGTGTGGTGTTCGGCGATATCGGCACCAGCCCGCTTTACTCGTTGCGCGAGGCGTTCAGTCCGGCTCACGGCATTCCGCTCACGCAGGCCTCCATCCTCGGCGTCATCTCGCTGCTGTTCTGGGCGATCATGCTGGTGGTCGGCATCAAGTACCTGATGTTCGTGATGCGCGCCGACAACAACGGCGAGGGCGGCGCGTTCGCGTTGATGGCGCTGGCGCTGCGCTCGGTCGAATCGCGCCGGCATCTGACCAAGGTGCTGATGGCGCTCGGCATCTTCGGCGCCTGCATGTTCTACGGCGATGCGGTGATCACGCCGGCCATCTCGGTGATGTCGGCCGTCGAAGGCCTCGAAATCGCCACCCCCCAACTCACTCACCTGGTGCTGCCGATCACGGTCGTGATCCTGATCGCGCTGTTCTGGATCCAGCGGCACGGCACGGCCACGGTCGGCAAGCTGTTCGGCCCGATCATGGTGCTCTGGTTCGTGACGCTGGCGGTGCTCGGCGTTTATCACATCGCACGCGTGCCGATGGTGATCGCGGCCATCAACCCGTATTACGCGTTCTCGTTCATGGCCGACCACGTGCTGCAGGCCTACGTCGTGCTGGGGTCGGTGGTGCTGGTGCTGACCGGTGCCGAGGCGCTCTATGCCGACATGGGCCACTTCGGCGTGAAGCCGATCCGGCTTGCCGGCTACGCGCTCGTGATGCCTTCGCTGGTGCTCAACTACTTCGGCCAGGGTGCGCTGCTGATGCAGAACCCGAAGGCGATCGAAAATCCGTTCTTCCTGCTGGCCCCCGATTGGGCGCTGCTGCCGCTCGTGGTGCTGTCGACGGTCGCCACCGTGATCGCCTCGCAGGCCGTGATCTCGGGCGCCTATTCGCTGACCAGCCAGGCCATCCAGCTCGGCTACGTGCCGCGCATGAAGGTGCTGCACACGTCCGATCTGGCGATCGGACAGATCTACGTGCCGGTGGTGAACTGGCTGCTGCTGTGCGTGATCATCTTCATCGTGATCGGCTTCAAGTCGTCCGATAATCTGGCCGCGGCCTACGGTATCGCCGTGACGGCGACGATGGTGATCACCACGGTGCTGGCCTGCGTCGTCATGATCAATGTGTGGAAGTGGAACCGCTTCCTCGTCGGGGCGATCATCGGTGTGTTCCTGATCATCGATCTGGGCTTCTTCGGCGCGAATCTGCTGAAGGTCGCGCAGGGCGGCTGGCTGCCGCTCTGTATCGGCGGGCTGCTGTTCTTCCTGCTGACGACGTGGTTCAAGGGCCGCCATATCGTCAAGGAGCGTACGGCCGCCGACGGTATCCCGCTCACGCCGTTCCTGCAGGGCCTGCTGGCGCATCCGCCGCATCGCGTGTCGGGCACCGCGATCTACCTGACCGGCAACGACCGGCTCGTGCCGGTCAGCCTGCTGCACAACCTCAAGCACAACAAGGTGCTGCACGAGCGCACGCTGTTCCTGACGTTCGTGACGCGCGACATCCCGTATGTGCGCGGCGACGAGCGCATGACGGTGCAGGAAGCGGGCGGCGGCCTGTATATCGTCAAGGCCGAGTATGGTTTCAACGAAACCCCCGACGTGAAGGCCGTGCTCGAGGATATCGGCCGCAAGCACGACATGTCGTTCGAGCTGATGGATACCTCGTTCTTCCTCGCGCGCGAAACCGTGGTGCCGACCCATCTGCCCGGCATGTCGCTGTGGCGCGAGCGCGTGTTTGCCTGGATGCACCAGAACGCCGCGAAGCCGACCGACTTCTTCGCGATCCCGGCCAACCGGGTGGTGGAGTTGGGCACCAAGATCGAGATCTGACCGGGAAGGCGGAGCGCCTTTATCGGACGAAACAAGCCGCGCATCGCGCGGCTTTTTCTTTGGGACCACGGCGGATATGAAAAAGCCCGCATCGTTCGATGCGGGCTTTCGGGCCTTCGAGCTTGCGGAACGAGGCGCGGGCGGCTAGTTTCTGCCCGCCGGCCTCGTTGCCTCGTCAGCGCTTGAGCTTCGCGAACGCCGTCGCCATCGCGCCGGCCGGCTCCGCGTCACGCGAACGCTGCGGGCGGCCGCCTGCGCCGCCGCCGCGCGGCCCGTTGCGATCGCCGCTCGATGCGCCGCCGCGGCTGCCGCTGCTGGCGACGCCCGGCTCGTCATTGAGGCGCATCGTCAGTGCAATCCGCTGACGCTTCACGTCGACGTCGAGCACCTTGACCTTGACCACCTGGCCCGCCTTGACGACTTCATGCGGGTCCTTGATGAACTTGGTGGACATGGCCGAGACGTGCACCAGGCCATCCTGGTGAACGCCGATATCGACGAATGCGCCGAACGCGGCCACGTTGGTCACCACGCCTTCGAGCGTCATGCCCGGCATCAGGTCCGATACCTTTTCCACGCCGTCGCGGAACGTGGCCGTCTTGAATTCGGGGCGCGGGTCGCGGCCCGGTTTTTCGAGTTCGGAGAGGATGTCGCGCACCGTCGGCAGACCGAAACGATCGTCGACGAACTCGGTGGGCGCGAGCCCCGACAGCGCCTCGCGATTGCCGAGCACGTCGTCGATGCGCTTGCTGATCCTGGCGAGCATGCGTTCAACCACCGGATAGGCTTCCGGGTGCACCGACGAACGGTCAAGCGGGTTCTCGCCGCCGTTGATGCGCAGGAAGCCCGCGGCCTGCTCGAACGTCTTGTCGCCGAGGCGCGGCACGCGGCGCAGATGCTCGCGCGACGGGAACGGGCCGTTCGCGTCGCGGAAATCGACGATATTGCGCGCCAGCGTGGCGTTCAGGCCCGACACGCGCGACAGCAGGGCAGCCGACGCCGTGTTGGCATCCACCCCGACCGCGTTCACGCAATCCTCGACCACCGCGTCAAGCGAGCGCGCCAGCTCGCGCTGGTTCACGTCGTGCTGATATTGGCCGACGCCGATCGCCTTCGGCTCGATCTTGACGAGCTCGGCGAGCGGGTCCTGCAGGCGGCGCGCGATCGACACGGCGCCGCGCAGCGTCACGTCGAGTTCGGGGAATTCCTTGGCGGCCGTTTCGGATGCCGAGTACACCGACGCGCCGGCTTCCGACACGACGATCTTCTGCAGCTTCAGTTCGGGGTGCTTGGCGATCAGCTCGCTGGCGAGCTTGTCGGTTTCGCGCGAGGCCGTGCCGTTGCCGATGCTGATCAATTCGGCCTGCGTGTGCGCGGCGATGCGCGCGAGGCGGGCCAGCGAGCCGTCCCAGTCGCGGCGCGGTTCGTGCGGGTAGATCGTGTCGGTCGCCAGCAGCTTGCCGGTGCGATCGACCACGGCCACCTTGACGCCGGTGCGCAGGCCCGGATCGAGGCCGATCACGGCTTTCGGGCCGGCCGGCGCGGCCAGCAGCAGGTCCTTCAGATTGCGCGCGAACACGCGGATCGCTTCGCCTTCGGCATCCTCGCGCAACTGCGTCAGCAGTTCGGATTCGATGTGCGGCTGCACCTTGACGCGCCAGCACCAGCGGCACGCGTCGGACAGCCATTTGTCGGCCGGGCGGTTCTGGTTCGCGATGCCGAAATGGCGCGCGATCATCGCCTCGCCCGGGTGCGGCACCTGCGCGTCGAGTTCCTCGCCGAGGCCGAGCTTGACGGTCAGCACGCCGGCGTTGCGGCCCCGGAACAGCGCCAGCGCGCGGTGCGACGGCACGGTCTTGATCGTTTCCGAGTAGTCGTAGTAATCGCGGAATTTCTCGCCTTCCTCGCTTTCCTTGCCTTCCACGACAGCCGACGACACCACGCCCTGGTTGTGCAGGTAGTCGCGCAGCTTGCCGAGCAGCTCGGCCGTTTCGCCGAATCGCTCGGACAAAATGTCGCGCGCGCCGTCGAGCGCGGCCTTGATGTCGGCAACGCCCTTTTCGGCGTCGACGTAGGCGGCGGCTTCGGCTTGCGGATCGAGCGACGGATCGGCGAGCAGGGCCAGTGCGAGCGGCTCGAGGCCGGCTTCGCGGGCGATCTGCGCGCGGGTGCGGCGCTTCGGCTTGTAGGGCAGGTACAGGTCTTCCAGGACCTGCTTGCTGTCGGCGGCCTCGATGGCGGCGCGCAGTTCGTCGCCGAGCTTGCCCTGTTCGTCGATGCTGGCGAGGATCGTCGCGCGGCGGTCTTCGAGTTCGCGCAAGTACAGCAGGCGCTCTTCGAGCTGGCGCAGTTGCGTGTCGTCCAGATTGCCCGTCACTTCCTTGCGGTAGCGCGAGATGAACGGAACGGTGGAGCCTTCGTCGAGGAGTTGCACGGCGGCCGCGACCTGCCGCGGTTGCACCGAGAGTTCGGTGGCGATGCGCTGAACGATCTTGAGTGCTACGGTTTCCGTCATGGGATTTGAGAGCGTCTACGGCCTGCTGGAGCGCCCGTGGCCGGCGAACCGGGCCGGGCGGGTGAATGGAGCGGGGCATTTTGCCATAAATGCGTTTGGGGGCCGCCGCGAGGGGTTTCCTGCGGTGTTAGAATTTGCGCCATGTCCCGCAGCTTTCCTACGACGTTGCCAATCTCCCGACTCACTTTTGCCGCGCTGGCCCTCGCGCTCGGTGCCATTTCGTCCGTGCCGTCCGTTGCTTCCGCGCAAGCGGAGCCGGCCGCGCAGGCCAATGCGTCCGCCACGGGCGATGCCGCTGCCGCCGCACAGAATCCCGATTTCGATGCCCGCCAAAAAGTGCTCAATCAACGCACGGCGGAAAACAATTATCGTTATGGGGTGGCCCAGCACGACTGCTACAGTCGATTCTTCGTGAATAATTGTCTGATCAAAGCGCGTGACGAGATGCGAGTCGAACGGTCGAGCGTCAGCCAGCAGCAGCTTGCCCTCGACGACGAGCAGCGTGCCGCACGCGCGCAGCGCCGCGACGATCAGCAGGCGCTGAAGGCCGCGCAGCAGCAGGCCGACGCGCCGCAGCGCGCCGCGAACGAACAGGCGAATGCAGCGTCGTACCAGGACAAGCAGCAGCAAAACGCGCTCCAGCGTGCGCAGCGCGATGCCGAAGCGCCGCAGCACGCGGCGAGCCAAAAGGCGTATGACCAGAAGCAGGCCGATTTCCAGCGCAAGCTCGATCAGGCCCATGCCCAGGCGGCGCAGGATGCGCAGCAGCGCACGCAGAACGCCGAGCGCTACGACGACAAGCAACGCGAGGCCGCGCAGCACAAGGCCGATGTCGAAGAGCGGCAACGTCAGGCCGCGCAGAAGGCCCAGGAAAAGCAACAACAGCAGCAACAGCAATAAGGCGCGTCACAGGTCGTCGCGCCGAATTCGGGGGTGGGTAATTCGTTCGGACAGCCAATCCGGCATATCGCGAGCGGTACGGTCAGGCCCTTGCGATGCGTCGGTTCTTTTCAAGGAGGCGAGCATGCAAACCCGTCAAACGGAGCCGAAGCAGGAGTTGCGTAACCGACTGATGTCGTTGCAGGAGCAACACACCCAACTGTCCCGCGAGATCGAGTTGAAAGAAAACCGATCCGACATCGACGACCTGGCACTGCACCGGCTGAAGAAGGAAAAGCTGTTGGCCAAGGACAAAATCATCATGCTGCAATCGCAGCTCGAACCGGATCAGCAAGCCTGATTGCGGCCTGGCAAGCGCCGGCGCCGCATCGGGTACCGGAACTGAGGAACCGCTTGCCGTGAATTCACCGTTAGAAGCATCTGCCGACGCGCGACGCGACGATTCGTCCGCGCCGGCGCCGCGCGCGTCTGCCGCTCAACCGCTCGCGATGCCGAGCCGCAAACGCGTCGGCGAACTCGACGCCATCTTCGGCGAAGGCGGCCTGCTCGCGCGCGCGCTCGACGGGTATCGCCCGCGTGCGTCGCAAATCGACATGGCCCGCGCCGTGGCCGCTGCCATGGAAGCCTCGGCCCGCAAGCTGCCCGAGCCGGAAATCTTCGATGCGCGCAAGCGCCCGGCCCGCAAGCTGCAAGGCGAGGGCGCCGCGGCCGACGATGCGCGCGGCGACAGCGCCCCCGCGGCCGATGACAGCGCCGACAACACCCTGATCGTCGAGGCCGGCACCGGCACCGGCAAGACCTACGCCTATCTCGTGCCGGCCATGCTCTGGGGCGGCAAGGTGATCGTCTCGACCGGCACCAAGCACTTGCAGGATCAGCTGTTCGCCCGCGACATCCCGACCGTGCGCGACACGCTGGCGGTGCCCGTCACGGTGGCCATGCTGAAGGGCCGCTCGAACTACCTCTGCCACTATTACCTGCAGCGCACCGCAGACAGTGGCCGGATGCCGACGCGGCAGGACACGGCTTATCTGCAGGAAATCATCCGTTTCGCCAAGATCACGCGCAGCGGCGACAAGGCCGAACTCGCGAGCGTGCCCGAAACGGCGCCGGTCTGGTCGATGGTCACCTCGACGCGCGACAACTGCCTCGGCCAGGATTGCCCGCAGTACAAGGAATGCTTCGTGATGCAGGCGCGCCGCGAGGCGCAGCAGGCCGACGTGGTGGTGGTCAATCACCATCTGTTCTTCGCCGACATCATGCTGCGCGACACCGGCATGGCCGAACTGCTGCCCAGCGCGAACACGATCATCTTCGACGAAGCGCACCAGTTGCCCGAAACGGCCACGCTGTTCTTCGGCGAAACCTTGTCGACCACGCAGATCCTCGAACTCGCGCGCGACAGCGTGGTCGAGGGCCTCGCGCATGCGCGCGACGCGGTGGAGTGGGTCAAGCTCGGCGCCGCGCTGGAGCGTGCCGCGCGCGATGTGCGGCTCGCGTTCGCCGACACCGGTATCGTGCGCATGTCGCTGGCGCAACTTGGCGACGATCATGCGCTGTTCGCGGCGCTCGACGATGTCGATGCCGCGCTCGACGCGCTCGCGTCGGCGTTGGCCAGCCAGTCCGAGCGGGCCGAATCGATCGGCGCTTGCCTGCGCCGCGCTCGCGAGCTGCAAGGCATTCTGGCGGGCTGGGTGGCGCCCGATGCGGCCGCGGCCGTGGCCGCGCAATCCGCCGGCAAGGACAAATCCGCCAAGGCGGACGACGGCGAGCCGGCCGAAGCGAAACTGAAGGACGATCCGGGCGAGAAGGTGCGCTGGGTCGAGGTGTTTTCGCAGACGGTGCAGTTGCACGAAACGCCGCTGTCGGTCGCGCCGATCTTCGCCAAGCAGCGTGCCGGCGTGCCGCGCGCATGGATCTTCACGTCGGCAACCTTGTCGGTGCGCGGCGATTTCGCGCACTACGCGGCGCAGATGGGCCTCAGCTCGCGCCGCTCGATGACGCTGCCGAGCCCGTTCGACTACCCGCAGCAGGGGCTGCTGTACGTACCGCGCGATATGCCGCAGCCGTCGTCGCCGCTGTTTACCGACGCCGTGTTCGATGCGGCGCTGCCGGCCATCGAGGCGGCGGGCGGCGGCGTGTTCATGCTGTGCACCACGCTGCGCGCGGTGGACCGGATCGCCACCAAGCTCCGCGAGACGATCGAGGCGCGCGGCTGGAACCTGCCGCTGCTCGTGCAGGGCGATGCGAGCCGCACCGAGTTGCTCGACCGTTTCCGCGCCTATGGCAATGCGATCCTGGTCGGCAGTCAGAGCTTCTGGGAAGGCGTGGACGTGCGCGGCGATGCGCTGTCGCTGGTCGTGATCGACAAGCTGCCGTTCGCGCCGCCGGACGATCCGGTGCTGGCCGCCCGGCTCGATGCGCTCACGAAAAAGGGCTTGAGTCCGTTCGCCGTGCATCAGTTGCCGCAGGCGGTGATCACGCTGAAGCAGGGCGCGGGGCGTTTGATTCGTGCCGAAACCGATCGCGGCGTGCTGATGATCTGCGACACGCGGCTCGTCGACAAACCCTACGGGCGCCGGATTTGGCAAAGCCTGCCGCCGTTCAAGCGCACGCGCGAGATCGACGTCGTGCGCGAGTTCTTTGAGGAAGGCGGGCGCGGCATTCGGCCCTGAACGGTATGACGCCGCTCGTCACGCGCAGAGCGCGGCGCGCCGCCAATAAAAAACCCGGCCGAGGCCGGGTTTTTTATCGTTGCCCGAGGGCAGGCTCAGAACTGCCACCATGCGCGCTTGGCCGTGCCCGGGCGTGCATGACCCGTGATGTACGGGCTGTCCGGGAACGTGCTGGCGAGCACGCGCTTGGTGTCGTCGGCGAGCTGCGGCTGGTTCAGCTTCGTGTACGACAGCATCATGATGTGCAGCGCGTCTTCGATCGCCGGCGCGTTCTTGTATTGCGTGATCGCGAGCTGCGCGCGGTTGATGGAGGCCACGTAGGCGCCGCGGCGGTAGTAGTAATCGGCGGCGTGCACTTCGTGCGAGGCCAGCGCGTTGACGATGTAGCGCATGCGTGCGGCGGCGTCGGGCGCATACTTGCTCTTCGGGTAGCGGTCGACGACGATCTTGAACGCATCGTACGATTCGCGCAGCGCCTGCGGATCGCGCTCGCTCATGTCCTGACCCGAGAAGCGGCCGAACAGGCCCAGGTCGTCGTTGAAGTGGATCATCCCCTTCAGGTAATACGCGTAGGCGATGTCCGGGTGATCCGGGTGAAGCTGGATGAAGCGGTTGACGGCCTGGTCGGCGGCGGCGGCTTCGTTATCCTTCCAGTTGCAGTAGGCGACGTTGATCTGCGCCTGTTGTGCGAAATGGCCGAACGGATCGCGGCCTTGCAGCGCCTCGAAGTACTTCGCGCACTTGCCCCAATCGCGGCCGTTCAGCGAATCCTCGGCCTCTGAGTATAATTTGTTGTTCGACCAGGTCGCCGTTTCGTCGGTCTTCTGCGGCAAGCCGTGGCAGCCCGCGATCAGGGCGGCGGCCGCAGCCAGCGCAACCCACGCGGCCACAGGTTTTGCCACGCGTTTGGTCGAAATCATCATGGTGAATGTGGCTCGCATGTCCTAAGCTTTCAGTCTCGGTGACCCAGTCTAAATGACCCGTTCAAGTTCGTTCCGTGCCCAGCCGGGCACGGCAAATAGCGACGATTATAGCCCAAGCGCTACTCCGTCCGACGTATCGGGGAGCGATTCGCTCGACGACGACCTGTCGGGCGAGGGGCTTGTCGCGCCAGCGTCCCCCGCATCCGCCGACGAAGCGCCACGTATCGTCTCGGTTCCCGACTCGCTTGCCGGCGACCGCCTCGACAAGGTGCTCGCGCAATTGTTTCCGGATTTTTCCCGTAACCGCCTGCAAAGCTGGATCGAGGCCGGACGCGTGCGCGTCGACGGCGCGCCGGCCAAGGTACGCCAGCCGGTGCCGCTCGGCGCGTCGATCGAGCTGGTGCCCGATCTGCTGCCCGAGCAACTCGCGTTCGCAGCGGAACCCGTGCCGCTGTCGATCATCTACGAAGATGACACGCTGGTCGTGATCGACAAGCCCGCCGGCCTGGTCGTGCATCCGGCGGCCGGCAACTGGAGCGGCACGCTGCTCAACGGCCTGCTGCATCGCTACGGCCCGTCCGCGGCGGGGCTGCCGCGCGCCGGCATCGTGCATCGTCTCGACAAGGAAACCTCGGGCCTGATGGTGGTGGCGCGCACGCTGGCCGCGCAAACGGATCTCGTGCGCCAGCTTCAGGCCCGCACCGTCAAGCGGCGCTACTTCGCGCTGGTGTGGGGGCGCATGCGCGAGAGCGGCACGATCGATGCGCCGATCGGGCGCGATCCGCGCGAGCGCACGCGCATGGCGGTCGTCACGAGCGCATCGGGCAAGCCGGCGCGCACGCACTTTCGCACCACCGAAACCGTGCTGTGGCAGAACCAGCCCATCTCGTCGATCCATTGCGATCTCGAAACCGGCCGCACGCACCAGATCCGCGTGCATTGCGCGGCGACCGGCCATCCGCTGCTCGGCGATCCCGTCTACGGTCACGCGCGCGGCAAGCGTTCGGTTGCGGCGCTGCCGGGCGGCTTCGCGCGGCAGGCGCTGCATGCCTGGCGGCTCGGCCTGGTCCACCCGGCCACGGGCCGCAACATGCAGTGGCGCTGCGCGCCGCCGGCGGACATCGTCGAGCTGATGGCCGCGCTCGGTTTCGGCGCCGAGGAAGCCGATTTCGACGACGATGACGAAGACGACGATTACGACGGCGAGATCTTCTATGTCTACGACGATCCCGACGAGGACTGATGCGAATGCCCACCACGATGCTGCCGGAACTGAGCTGGGACGACTGCCTGCAACCGGGTTGGCGCGTCTCGCCGCGCGTGCGTGCGCTGGTCTCCACGCGTAACGGCGGCGTGAGCGTCGCGCCCTACGGCCGCTGGTCGGCGGCCGAGGGCGATGCGCCGGGCGGCCTCAATCTCGGCTTTCGTGCCGGGGACGATCCGCAAGCCGTTGCGGCCAATCGCGCACGGCTGCTGGCGTTGACCGGCCGGCCGCGCGCGGCGTGGCTCGAGCAGGTGCACGCCACCACGGTGGTGCGGGCCGATGCGGTGCTGGCGGGCGGACTCGATGCGCCACCGGTGCGCGCCGACGCGAGCGTCACCGATGTGCCGGGGGCGGTCTGCGTGGTGATGGTGGCCGACTGCATGCCGGTGCTGTTCTGCGACGAGGCCGGGCGCGCGGTGGGCGCCGCGCACGCGGGCTGGCGCGGGCTGGTGGGCGGCATCATCGAAAAGACCGCGGCGCAGGTGGCGGAACTGGCCGGCGTCGAGGCGAGCCGGCTGCATGCCTATCTCGGCCCGGCGATCGGGCCGGCCGCGTTCGAGGTGGGCGAGGATGTTCACGCGGCGTTCGCCGAGGCGGCCACGCCCGACGAGCGCGACGCCACTGCGCGCGCCTTCGTCGCCATCGATGGCGCGCCGGGCAAGTACCACGCCGATCTCTACGCGTTGGCGCGCTTGCGCGCGGCGCGCCTCGGCATGGCGCAACCGCTGGGCGGCGGCGCCTGCACGCTGACCGAGCGCGAGCGTTTCTATTCGTACCGGCGCGATCGCGTGACGGGCCGCATGAGCGCGATGATCTGGATCGACGGCTGAAGGCGGTGTGGTGCGGGGTGGCGTATCGTGTGCAGGGATACCGGGCGCGCGCTTCGATGCCGACGAGGGTTTTTTACCGCGCCCCGTCATAAATGCGATGCCGGATTGCTGCGCCGCGTGACATGCTTGCCGTCACGGAACCCGGATAGGCTGATCCGGCTCCAAGCAAATGTCTGTTGCGCTTGCGGCCGGGCTTCCGGCGGCGATTGCGATGGATTGCCGCCACGTCGCGGCCACGTGCGTTTTCTCCCGCGGTTTCACATGGGGAAAACGATAATGATAAATCTACTGCACTGCGGCAGAATCTGGAAGCCAGCCTCTAACGCGTGACGGCGCGCAGTTTTCGCCGTACGCAGGTTGTTGACGCAGCATGTCCAGATGCACCGCCAGGAATCACCGGTAACGCAGGTATGACAGCACCGAAAAATTCGTCGACTTCCTCACAAGCGGACTCCTCCCCGGGACGCCAGACGGCCGATGCGTCCCAGCCGATGCAGCAGATGTTCCAGACGTGGCTCGACGCATGGGGCCGCTTCGCGGAACCGCTGCGTGTGGCCGCAGGCCAGGCAGCCCAGTCCGCTGCAACCGGCCCGTCTTCCACCCCGTTTTCCTTTCCGTTCGCGATGCCGAAGCCGCCCGAATGGGCTGCCGGTTGGCCGCCTGCCGGCGGCGCGGCGCTCCCCGGCGTGGCCTTGCCGATGGCCTCGGTGCCGCCCGCCAAGCTCCAGCAGTTGCAGGCCGATTACGCCCGCGACAGCGCCGAGCTGTTCCGTCAGGCCGGTTCGGCCCAGCTTGCATCGCCCGAACTGAAGGACCGCCGTTTCAGCGCCGAGGCGTGGAAAGCGTCGCCCGCGCACGCGTTCACGGCGGCCTGGTATCTGTTGAACGCGCGATATCTGCAATCGCTGGCCGAGGCGGTCGAGGCCGACCCGAAAACGCGCGAGCGAATCCGCTTTGCGGTGCAGCAATGGACCGCCGCCACTGCTCCGAGCAACTTTCTCGCGCTGAATCCGGAAGCGCAGAAGAACCTGCTCGACACCAAGGGCGAGAGCCTGCGGCAGGGCATCATGAACCTGCTCGGCGATCTGCAGCGCGGCAAGATTTCCCAGACCGACGAATCGCAGTTCGTAGTCGGCAAGAACCTCGCGAGCACCGAAGGCGCCGTGGTGTTCGAGAACGAACTGATGCAACTGATTCAGTACCGGCCTGTTACGCCGACTGTGTATGAGCGGCCGCTGCTGATCGTCCCGCCCTGCATCAACAAGTTCTACATCCTCGATCTGCAGCCCGAGAATTCGCTGGTCGCGCATGCGCTTGCGAGCGGCCACCAGGTGTTCCTGGTGTCGTGGCGCAACGCCGATGCGTCGATCGCCGGCAAGACCTGGGACGACTACACGAACGACGGCGTGCTCGCCGCGATCGAGGCGGCCGGGCAGATCAGCGGGCGCGAGCAGATCAACGCGCTCGGCTTCTGCGTCGGCGGCACGATGCTGGCCACCGCGCTGGCCGTGCTGGCCGCGCGCGGTGAACACCCGGTCGCGTCGATGACGCTGTTGACCGCGATGCTCGACTTCACCGATACCGGCATTCTCGATCTGTTCGTCGACGAGGCGCACGTGCAGATGCGCGAGCAGACCATCGGCGGCAAGAACGGCGCGACGCCGGGCCTGATGCACGGCGTGGAGTTCGCGAACACGTTCTCGTTTTTGCGACCGAACGATCTGGTGTGGAACTACGTGGTCGACAACTACCTGAAGGGCCGCACGCCGGCGCCGTTCGACCTGCTGTACTGGAACAGCGATTCGACGAGCCTGCCCGGCCCGATGTACGCGTGGTATCTGCGCCATACGTATCTCGAGAACCGCCTGCGCGAGCCCGGTTCGCTGACGGTGTGCGGCGAGGAGGTCGACCTGACGCGCATCGACGTGCCCACCTTCATCTACGGCTCGCGCGAGGATCACATCGTGCCGTGGCAAACGGCCTATGCGTCCACCTCGCTGCTGACGGGGCCGCTGCGCTTCGTGCTCGGCGCGTCGGGCCATATCGCCGGCGTGATCAATCCGCCGGCCAAGAACAAACGCAGCTACTGGACGTTCGATTCGCCCGACGCGAAGGAGCTGCCCGAACACGCGCAGGACTGGTTCGAGGCGGCCACCGAGCATCCGGGCAGTTGGTGGCCCGAATGGATCGATTGGCTCGATCAGTACGGCGGCCGCAAGACCAAGCCGCGCGCCACGCTCGGCTCGGCGCAGTTTCCGGTGATCGAGCCCGCGCCGGGCCGCTACGTGATGGTGCGCAATTGACGCAGGAACATTGACGGATCGTGGCAGGCGGCGCACGCTCGCCGTCTGTCTTTCGGCATTTTTCAACTGAGCGGGCCGCGGTGCGGGCCTGGAGGATGTGGACATGACTGATGTAGTGATCGTATCGGCCGCGCGCACCGCGGTCGGCAAATTTGGTGGTTCGCTGGCCAAGCTGGCTGCGCCGGAACTCGGCGCCACGGTGATTCGCGCGCTGCTGGAACGCAGCGGCCTCGCGGCGGACCAGATCAGCGAAGTGATTCTGGGCCAGGTGCTGACGGCCGGCTCGGGTCAGAACCCGGCGCGTCAATCGCTGATCAAGGCCGGCCTGCCGACCGCGGTGCCGGGGCTGACCATCAACAAGGTGTGCGGTTCGGGCCTGAAGGCCGTGATGCTGGCGGCCAATGCCGTCATCTCGGGCGACGCCGACATCATCATCGCCGGTGGCCAGGAAAACATGAGCGCCGCGCCGCACGTGCTGCCGGGCTCGCGCGACGGCTTCCGGATGGGCGATGCCAAGCTCGTCGACAGCATGATCGTGGACGGCCTGTGGGACGTCTACAACCAGTACCACATGGGCATCACGGCCGAGAACGTCGCCAAGGAATACGGCATCTCGCGCGAAGCGCAGGACGAATTCGCGGCGCTGTCGCAGAACAAGGCGGAAGCCGCGCAAAAGTCCGGCCGCTTCGACGATGAAATCGTGCCGGTCGAAATCCCGCAGCGCAAGGGCGATCCGATCCGCTTCACCACCGACGAATTCGTGCGCCACGGCGTGACGGCCGATTCGCTGTCGGGCCTCAAGCCCGCATTCTCGAAGGAAGGCACGGTCACGGCCGCCAACGCATCGGGCCTCAACGATGGCGCGGCCGGCGTGCTCGTGATGTCGGCCAAGAAGGCCGAAGCGCTCGGCCTCACGCCGATCGCGCGGATCAAGGCCTACGCGAGTGCCGGTGTCGATCCGAAGGTGATGGGCATGGGCCCGGTGCCGGCGTCGCGTCGCTGCCTGGAGCGCGCGGGCTGGTCGGTCGGCGATCTCGACCTGATGGAAATCAACGAAGCGTTCGCGGCACAGGCGCTCGCCGTCCATCAGCAGATGGGCTGGGACACCTCGAAGATCAATGTGAACGGTGGCGCGATCGCGATCGGTCACCCGATCGGCGCGTCGGGCTGCCGGATTCTCGTCACGCTGCTGCACGAAATGCAGAAGCGCGATGCCAAGCGCGGCCTGGCCTCGCTGTGCATCGGTGGCGGGATGGGCGTGGCGCTGGCGGTCGAGCGTCCGTAATGCTGGGCGGAGCGCGTCGGGAGCGCGCGCTCCGCAGTTAGCGGCAGACGAACAAGGCGGCGCTTTCCGGCGCTGCGACAACGATAAATGGAGTGTTCAGCATGACTCAGCGTATTGCTTACGTGACCGGCGGCATGGGCGGCATCGGAACCGGCATCTGCCAGCGCCTGCACAAGGTGGGCTTCCGGGTGGTGGCGGGTTGCGGCCCGAACTCGCCGCGTCGTGCGAAGTGGATCGAGGAGCAGAAGGCGCTCGGTTTCGATTTCGTCGCCTCCGAGGGCAATGTCGGCGATTGGGAGTCGACCAAGCAGGCGTTCGACAAGGTCAAGGCTGAAGTCGGCGAAGTCGACGTGCTGGTCAACAACGCCGGCATCACGCGCGACGTCGTGTTCCGCAAGATGACGCTGGACGATTGGCAGGCCGTGATCGACACGAACCTGACGAGCCTGTTCAACGTGACGAAGCAGGTCATCGACGGCATGGTCGAACGTGGCTGGGGCCGCGTCATCAATATTTCGTCGGTGAACGGTCAGAAGGGCCAGTTCGGCCAGACCAACTATTCGACGGCCAAGGCCGGCATTCACGGCTTCTCGATGTCGCTGGCGCAGGAAGTGGCCACCAAGGGCGTGACAGTCAACACGATCTCGCCGGGCTATATCGGCACCGACATGGTCAAGGCGATCCGCCCGGACGTGCTCGAGAAGATTGTCGCCACGATTCCGGTGCGCCGTCTCGGTTCGCCCGACGAAATCGCCTCGATCGTCGCGTGGCTCGCGTCGGAAGAATCCGGCTTTGCGACGGGCGCCGATTTCTCGCTGAACGGCGGCCTGCACATGGGCTGAACGCCGCGCGCGCGGCCGGGCCGGCCGCGTGCACGGGTTCGACGGAGATTCCGAGTGCGTTCCGGGCAGCCGCGCGTTGCGGTGCCGGAACGTTGTCATCGCGCCGTTTCGGCGCTCACAGGTGTTCCATGACTACTACAAAGAAGACTGCCGAACGACTCATCAAGAAGTACCCGAATCGTCGGCTGTACGACACCGAAACGAGCACGTACATCACGCTTGCCGACGTGAAGCAGCTCGTGCTCGAGCAGGAGGATTTCAAGGTCGTCGATGCGAAGAGCAGCGAAGATCTCACGCGCAGCATCCTGCTGCAGATCATTCTCGAAGAGGAAAGCGGCGGCGTGCCGATGTTCTCGTCGTCGATGCTCTCGCAGATCATCCGTTTCTACGGGCATGCGATGCAGGGCATGATGGGCACGTACCTGGAAAAGAACATCCAGGCGTTCATCGATATCCAGAACAAGCTGTCGGATCAGTCGAAGGGTCTCTACGATTCCAATGCGATGAATCCCGAAGTCTGGTCGCAATTCATGAACATGCAGGCGCCGATGATGCAGGGCATGATGACCAGCTACATCGAGCAGTCGAAGAACATGTTCGTGCAGATGCAGGAACAGATGCAGACTCAGGCGAAATCGATGTTCAGCACGTTTCCGTTCAAGCAGCCGACGCCGACCGACGGTTCCGAGAACAAGTAACTGCGCGATGCGCCGTCAGGTGACGGCCCGCGTGACCAGGCGGCCCGCCTTTGTGCGGGCCGTTTGCTTTTGGGGGGCGGGCCGTTTGCGCTCAGGCGGCGTCTTCGCGGTAATCCGAGTTGGTTTCGACTTCGTGCAGACGCCGTCCACCCTGGCGTTTCAATGCACGCAGTTCGAGTGTGACCTCGCAGTACGCGTCGCGCAGTTTGCGCAATTGCTCCTCGGCATCCTGGCGCTGCTGCAGCAGGTTTGCCAGATCGCGATGATCATCGGCCGGGTGGCTGTCGGAGCGCGTCGTGGGCGGGCCGTAGGCCACGCTCATCGCCGAGTTCGGGGCGGGTGCCGCGAGGGCCACCCGCCCCGTATCTTGTGCGGCGGCGGGACGGAATGGCGCGAGGGTGAGGGCCGGGCCGGCTATCGCGCTACTTGGCAGCGGGCTGTCCTGCGAGCGATCGGGCCGGTGCGCCGTGGCCTGGTCGTCCGGCTCATCGGTCATGTCGCCCGCCACCGGTTCCGGCAGATTGATCAGGCAGCGATAGCCATAGCCATACAGCGACGTGATCTCGCAGCCGTGCGTGCCATCAAGCTGCAGCTTCTTGCGGATTCGGCTGACGTGGGTGGCGACGGTACGCGTATCGATATCGTTTTGCAGCTTCCAGATCCGGTTCAGCAGCGTCTCGTGCGAGATCAGTTGATCGGGATGACGAAAGAAATAGGTGGCGAGCTCGAATTCCTTGCGTGTGAGGTTCACGGCCTCGCCATGCAGGCGGACCTTCGACGCCTTCACGTCGATCGCGTAGGCACCGAAATCCACCAGTTCCTCGGGCTCGGCCGCGTGACGCAGCGCAACGGTGACGATGCGCGACTGCACCTCGGCTTCGCGTGCGGGGCGCACCAGATAGTCGTCCGCGCCGGCCTTCAGCGCCTCGGCCGCCTGATGCCACGCTTCGCGCGCCATCATCGCGATCACCGGCATATGCCATTCGAAATGCTGGCGCACCCAGGCGATCAGGTCCACGCCGCCGATGTCGGGCAGCGCGACATCCACCATCAGCAATTCGAAATCGGTGCGCCGCAGCGCGTTGAAGAACGCGTTGCCTGTCTTGAAGCATTCGGGTTGGTGCCCGCCATTGCGCAACCAGAGTTCAAGTTGCCTGGCTTGATTGGCCGGACCGCCGAGAATAGCGACTTTCATCGGTTCTCGCCTCGTTCGGTTTATTGATTCGGTTAAGGACAGGCCCCGAGCGAGGGAGGCCGTTTAAAGCAGTATCCCGTGCACTTTCCGAAACTTGAGTCGTAATTTGTAACAAAAAGATACAACGCGTTGCGTGCATCAGACCCTGAAATTTTCCGCGAAAATTTTGGATGATTTAATTGGTATGAATAATTGTGTGGCCCTGTAAGAACTGGCTGTGAGCCACGGTGGGTGGTGGCAGGTACGTCTGTTGCGCTGCGGCACGGGGCGTCTGGCACAGCGATCGCGCTTGTTCGAGATGCTGTAACGAATCGTTGCAGTCTCAGGCAGAAATAACAGGGTGGGTACGGTGAGGAGGAAGCGGCCGGCGGTTTGCTCGAACCCGGTCGCGTGCTGGCGCAAGTTCCACCGCGCGGCGCCCGGGCGGGTTTTCGGGCGGGTCCCCCGGCGTGAGCCAATGGCGCCGGCACCGCTACCGATTTTGAATCGCCGGGGCCTAAATCACTGTAAACTCTCGCCTTTGCGTCACACCCCATACCTATTCCAGATGTCCCATACCCCGAAAGTCGGATTCGTCAGCCTCGGATGCCCGAAAGCGCTGGTTGATTCCGAGCAAATCCTCACCCAGCTCCGCGCCGAAGGCTACGAGATTTCCGGCACCTATGACGGCGCGGACCTCGTGGTCGTCAACACCTGCGGCTTCATCGACGATGCCGTGCAGGAAAGCCTCGACGCGATCGGCGAAGCGCTGACCGAGAACGGCAAGGTGATCGTCACCGGCTGCCTCGGCGCGAAAAAGAGCGCGAGCGGCGCCGGCCTGATCGAGGAAGTCCACCCGAAGGTGCTGGCCGTGACCGGCCCGCACGCGCTCGGCGAAGTCATGCAGGCGGTGCACAACCACCTGCCGAAGCCGCACGATCCGTTCGTCGACCTCGTGCCGGCCGCCGGCATCAAGCTCACGCCGCGCCACTACGCCTATCTGAAGATTTCCGAAGGCTGCAACCACCGCTGCACGTTCTGCATCATCCCGTCGATGCGCGGCGACCTGGTGTCGCGCCCCGTCGCCGAGGTCATGCTCGAAGCGGAAAACCTGTTCAAGTCGGGCGTCAAGGAACTGCTGGTGATCTCGCAGGACACCAGCGCCTACGGCGTGGACGTCAAGTACCGCACGGGCTTCTGGAACGGCCGCCCGCTCAAGACGCGCATGACCGAGCTGGTCGCGGCGCTCGGCGAGCTGGCCGCGCAATACGGCGCCTGGGTGCGCCTGCATTACGTGTACCCGTACCCGCACGTCGACGAAATCATCCCGCTGATGGCCGAGGGCGCGTATCGCGGCCATGTGCTGCCGTATCTCGACGTGCCGTTCCAGCACGCCGATCCCGAAGTGCTCAAGCGCATGCGTCGCCCGGCGAACGCCGAAAAGGTGCTCGACCGCGTGCGCAAGTGGCGCGAGATCTGCCCGGACCTGACGATCCGCAGCACGTTCATCGCCGGCTTCCCGGGCGAGACGGAAGCGCAGTTCGAAACGCTGCTCGATTTCATCCGCGAGGCGGAACTCGATCGCGTCGGTTGCTTCGCCTACTCGCCGGTGGAAGGCGCGACGGCCAACGAACTCGGCGGCGCGCTGCCCGACGAGGTGCGTGAGGAGCGCCGCGCGCGCTTCATGGAAGTGGCCGAGGAAGTGTCGGCGGCGCGCATTGAGCGCAAGGTCGGCCAGACGCTCAAGGTGCTGATCGACGAAGTGAACGCCGACGGCGGCATCGGCCGCACGTCCGCCGACGCGCCGGAAATTGACGGCGTGGTGTACGTCGACCCGGTGCAGGGCGGCAAGCGCTACAAGGTCGGCGATTTCGTGTCGGTGAAGATCACCGGCGCGGACGGCCACGACCTGTGGGGCGAGGTCGGCGCGGCATGACGCAGGCGTTGTCCGCACCATCGCCCGCCATCCTCGCGTTCGGCGAGGCGATGGTCGAATTCAACCAGTCGCAGCCCGGCTCGCCGCACTATCTGCAGGGCTTCGGCGGCGACACCTCCAATTTCTGCATCGCGGCGGCCCGCCAGGGCGCGCATACCGGCTTCGTGTCGGCGGTCGGCCAGGATCATTTCGGCCGGCTGCTGCTCGACCTGTGGCGGCGCGAGCAGGTGGATACGGCGTCGGTGCGCATCGACGCGGCCGCGCCTACCGGCGTGTATTTCGTTTCGCACGGCGAGCACGGTCACGCATTCGACTATCTGCGCGCGGGCTCGGCCGCGAGCCGCTACGCGCCGGGCGATCTGCCGCTCGACGCGATCGCGGCGGCGCAGGTCATCCATCTGTCCGGCATCAGCGTCGCGATCGGTGCGAGCGCCTGCGACTCCGCATTCGCGGCAATCGACCATGCGCGCGCGAACGGCGTGCGCGTGAGCTTCGACACCAACCTGCGGCTCAAGCTCTGGCCGCTGGCGCGTGCCCGCGCGGTCATGATGGAAGCGCTGCGCCGCACCGACATCTGCCTGCCGAGCTGGGACGACGTGACGCTGCTGACCGGCCACGAGCAACGCGACGCGATCGTCGATGCGCTGCTCGACTGCGGCCCGGCCGTGGTGGCGCTGAAGCTCGGCAAGGAGGGTGCCTACGTCGCGACGCCTGACGAGCGCCGCGTCGTGCCGGGCTTCGCCGTGGACGCGCT
>NZ_BAAILN010000092.1:331355-345762 GCF_054589155.1 Burkholderia sp. 3C | reverse complement strand
TGGCGCGTTCGTTGCGCGGATCGTCGCCGGCGACGATCCGTTCGAGGCCGCGCGCTACGCGAATGCGGCCGCCGCGCTGTCCACCCGTGGCTACGGCGCGGTCGCGCCGATTCCCGATGCGGATGCGGTCCGTGCCTTGTTGAACGGCTGAATTGCGGGCTGGCCGAGCGGCTGCCGAATAGCCGAATAGCCGGCTGATCGAACGGCTGACTGAGCGGCTGACTGAGCGGCTGACGAAGGGCCGAATAACCGTCTGACTGAAGGGCCTGATTGAAAGACCCGACTCGGCCAGTCGCCGAACGGCCGATCCGCCCGCCGTCATGACCTGCCGGCTGCCGGCCCCCCGCCGGTCGAGGGAATCCTCGATTGCCGCGCCCGGCATCCGTATTACCCTGCGGATCACTCACAAACGACATCGGAGGCAACATGCAACGCGAAGTGGTGGTGGTCAGCGGGGTGCGTACCGCAATCGGCGGGTTCGGCGGCAGCCTCAAGGATTTCTCGCCGACGCAGCTCGGCGCGCGCGTGGTGCGTGAAGTGCTCGATCGCGCGGCGCTGAAGGGCGACGAGGTCGGGCACGTGGTGTTCGGCAACGTGGTGCATACCGAGCCGAAAGACATGTATCTCGCCCGCGTCGCGGCGATCGACGGCGGCATCGCCCAGCACACGCCCGCGCTGACGGTGAACCGGTTGTGCGGCTCGGGCCTGCAGGCGATCGTGTCGGCGGCGCAGGCCGTGCTGCTCGGCGATGCCGAGATCGCGGTGGCCGGCGGCGCGGAAAACATGAGCCGCGCGCCGTACACGATGCCGGCCGCGCGCTTCGGCCAGCGCATGGGCGATGCGAAGATCATCGACATGATGCTCGGCGCGCTCCACGATCCGTTCCAGTCGATTCACATGGGCGTGACGGCCGAGAACGTCGCGGCCAAATACGGCATCACGCGCGAGGCGCAGGACGCGCTCGCGCTCGAATCGCACCGTCGCGCCTCGCACGCCACCCGATCCGGTTACTTCAAGAGCCAGATCCTGCCGATCGAGATCGGCTCGAAGAAGGGCACGGTCCTATTCGATACCGACGAGCACGTGCGCCACGATGCGGCCGCCGAGGATTTCAGCAAGCTGCGCCCGGTGTTCGCGAAGGAAAACGGCACGGTCACGGCCGGCAATGCGTCGGGCATCAACGACGCGGCCGCGGCGGTCACGCTGATGGAGCGCCGCGTGGCCGAGGCGCGCGGCCTGAAGCCGCTCGCGCGGCTGGTGTCGTATGCGCATGCGGGCGTCGATCCCGCCTACATGGGGATCGGCCCCGTGCCGGCCTCGCGCAAGGCGCTGGAGCGGGCAGGCATCGCGGTTGCTGATCTCGATGTGATCGAGTCGAACGAGGCATTCGCGGCGCAGGCCTGCGCGGTGGCAGCCGAACTCGGTTTCGATCCGGCTCGCCTCAATCCGAACGGCTCGGGCATCTCGCTCGGCCATCCGATCGGCGCGACGGGCGCGCTGATCACGGTCAAGGCGCTCTACGAACTGCATCGCGTCGCGGGCCGCTATGCGCTCGTGACGATGTGCATCGGCGGCGGGCAGGGCATTGCCGCCGTGTTCGAGCGCATGGACTGATTTCAATTCCCCGGTAAAAAAGGAGTACCCCGACGTGGCAGCAGCAAGCCGAATCCGATTCCTCCGACTCCACCTCGCGGCGGCGTTGACGGCCGCGTTGGCGGCCGGCGCGGTGCATGCGCAAACGTCGCAGCCGTCCCGCCAGCCGGCCGCGCCGGCTACCTCGGGCGCCTCGACGACCGCCGCCGCGGCAGCCGCGGCCGCGGCGCCGCCCGAGCGCGACGACACGGCGCCGGCCAAGCCGTTGAAGCCGGACCCGGCGCTCGAAAAGCTGCCCGGCTACGAAGGCACGCTCGGCGGCCGCGCGATCGTCGTGCATCTCGGCCCGAAGGCGAATGGGTCGGGCGTGCACGGCGAATACCGCTACGTCGATACGGGCCAGGTGATCCTGCTCGCGGGCGACCGCGACGGCGACATGCTCGAAATCGAGGAGTCGAACGACGGCACCAACATCACGGGCGTCTGGACGGGGCACTTCGATGCATCGGGCGCGCTGTCGGCCGACCGCATGAACGCCGACGAATCGGACCCGCAGCCGGTCGTGCTGAATCCGTCGGCGCCGGCCAAGGCGACCCACGGCGCGGCAGCGCCGGCCGCTTCGGCCCCGGCGGCCCGCTCGTCGGGGCGTCCGGTCGGCGGCGTCGGCAATCTCTCGACCGGCGGCTGATTCAACGCCGCATACCGTCTCGGTCATCACCCGTCGGGCCTCGCCGCGCAACGTACCGCGCCGCGAGGCCCGATGCTTTTAGACGATGGCCCATGACGTACATGACGTACCGGGTGGCCGTCCGGGCACCGGCTCGGCACGCCCGCCGCCGACTGTACCGGGCCAAGCCGCGCGAATCGGGCTACCCTGTGCGGACCGTTTTTCACCACGCGGCCCATCCGGCCCATCGATTCCGACATGACCGATACCCCTCAGCAACGCGCGCTCCAGACCCGCATCGTTCAGCCCGAAGGCGAACTGCCGCCCGGTTGGGCGTCGTTCGTCACGCCGGTGGCGCGCGCCTCGACCGTCGTGTTCCCCGATCTCGCCACGATGCGCGCGCTCGACTGGCGCGAAGACAACGCCTGGCGCTACGGCCTGCACGCCACGCCCACCTCGCTCGAACTGGCGCGCCAGCTCGCCGTGATCGAAGGCGGCGCGCATACGCTGCTGCAGCCGTCGGGGCTCGCCTCGATCACGAACGTCTACTTCGGCATCACGAAGGCCGGCGACGACGTGCTGATCCCGCACAACATCTACAACCCGAACGCCGACCTCGGCAACTGGCTGGCCCAGGATTTCGGCCTCGGCGTGCGCTATTACGATCCGCTGATCGGCCCGGGCATCGCCGAGCTGATTCGCCCCGAGACCAAGCTGCTGTGGCTCGAAGCGCCCGGCTCGGTGACGATGGAAGTGCCCGACGTGCGCGCGATCACGGCGGTGGCGCGCGCGCGCGGCGTGGTCACGGCCATCGACAACACCTATTCGGCAGGCCTCGCGTTCAAGCCGTTCGAGCACGGCGTCGACATTTCGGTGCAGGCGCTGACCAAATACCAGTCGGGCGGCAGCGACGTGTTGATGGGCGCGACGATCACGGCCGAACGCGCGCTGCACGAGCGGCTCAAGCTCGCGCGCATGCGGCTCGGCATCGGCGTGTCGGCCGACGATTGCTCGCTCGTGCTGCGCAACCTGCCGAACATGAAGGTGCGTTTCGAGGCACACAGCCGTACCGCGCTGGCGCTCGCGAAGTGGCTCAAGACGCGCCCCGAAATCGCCACCGTGCTGCATCCGCAGCTATCCGATTGCCCGGGCCACGAAGCGTTCATGCGCGATTTCACGGGGGCGGGCGGTTTGTTCTCGGTGGTGTTCGATGCGCGCTACAGCGCGGCGCAAATCGACCGTTTCGTCGAGGCGCTGGAACTGTATGCGATCGGCTGGAGCTGGGGCGGCGCGCACAGCCTGGCGATGCCGTACGACGTCGCGGCGATGCGCCCGAGCTGGACGCAGGGCACGCTGGTGCGTTTCTATATCGGCCTGGAAGACGAAGCCGACCTGCGCGCCGACATCGAACGCGCGTTCGCGGCGACGCTCGGCTGAACGCAGTCGAATAGAACGAACTGGCGGTCGCCAAAAACGAAACAGCGCATCGGCCGCTCGGGCCGATGCGCTGTTTTCACGTGTGCCGCCGATGCGTTCAGAACAGGCGCAGCAGCCCGTCCAGCCCGACGTAATCGAACGCGACGCTGGCCGCTTCGCGCACCACCGGCTTGGCGCGGAACGCCACCGACAGGCCGGCCGTCGCCATCATCCTGAGATCGTTGGAGCCGTCGCCCATCGCGATCGCGCGCGAGGGCTCGATGCCGAGCGCGGCGCAGGTTTCGCGCACCGTGCGCGCTTTCACCTCGGCGTCGACGATCTCGCCGACGACCTTGCCGGTCAGTTTGCCGTCGACGATCTCGAGCGTGTTCGCGTAAGTGAAATCGAGGCCGAGGCGCGCCTTGAGCCGCTCGGTGAAGAACGTGAAGCCGCCCGATACCAGCAGCGTCTTCAGGCCCGCGGCCTTCGCGCCGGCCAGCATCGCCTCGGCGCCCGGCGACAGTTGCAGGCGTTCGTCGTACACGCGTTCCAGCGCGCTCGCATCGAGCCCGGCCAGCAGCGCGACGCGGCGCGTCAGGCTTTCGTTGAAATCCTTGATCTCGCCGCGCATCGACGCTTCGGTGATCGCCGCGACCTGTTCCTTGAGGCCGCAGAACGCGGCGATTTCGTCGATGCACTCGATCGTGATCAGCGTCGAATCCATGTCCATCGCCAGCAGGCCGAAATCGGCGAGTTGGCGGCCCGCGTCGACGAACGCGTAATCGAGGCCGTGCGTGCCGCAGTACACCGAAATATCGGGCTGCTGGGCCGGCTTGGCGTCGTCGAAACGGATCGCGTGATCGTCGATCGTCACGAGGCGGGTGCCGCGCGACAGCGCGAACAGCGTTTTGTGATGGGCGGGGGACAGCGGCGCGGGGCTTTGAATGACGAGATTCGTGGTCATGACGTGTCGCGTGGGACGAAAGCGGCGCGGCCAGGCGCGCCGGAAGAGGCCGTATTGTAGCCGGTCGGCATGACCGGCCGGCCGGTTTCGGCGGGGGGCTTCGGTCAGGCATCGGCCCGCCGTGCGGGTCCCATCGGTCCGACATCGGCGCGACGTCGGTCCGCGATCAGCCCGCGATCACCGCGACCCGCCGGGGGGATCGCGATCCCAGTAAGGCGGATCGCCGAAGTGCTCGGCGATGAAGTCGATGAACGCGCGCAGCTTGAGCGGCACGAACGCGCGGCTCGGGTAGACGGCCCAGATCGCCGACGGCTCGGCCAGCGGGTAATCGGCGAGCACCGGCACGAGCGAGCCGTCGCGCAGGTTCGGCCCGATATCCCAGGTGGATTTGACGGCGATGCCGAAGCCGTCCACCAGCGCCTCGCGAATCGCCTCGCCGTTGCTGGCCACCAGCCGGCCGCCCACGCGCACCGTCAGCGGCCCGGCCGGCGTTTCGAAGGCCCAGTCGCGCTGCTCGCCGAGCACCACGCATTCGTGGCGCGCCAGCTCCGCCGGGTGATGCGGGGTGCCGTGCGCGGCCAGATAGGCCGGCGAGGCGCACACCATGCGCCGGTTGACGGCCAGCCGCCGCGCCACCAGCGTCGAATCGCGCAGCGCGCCCACCCGGATCGCGACGTCGATGCCCTCGTCGACCAGATCGATCACCTCGTCGGACAGCCGCAGGTCGAGCGACACCTGCGGATAGCGGCGCAGGAACGCGGGGATCACCGGCGCGACATGCTGCCGCCCGAACGACGACGACATCGACACGCGCAGCCGCCCGTGCGGCTCGGTGCGGGCGCGCCCGACCGCCGCGCGCGCGGCCTCGGCGGCGTCGAGCAGCGCCTGGGCGCGCGAGAGGAACAGCTCGCCGTCCTGGGTCAGCGTGACGCGTCGCGTCGTGCGGTGCAGCAGCCGCGCGCCGAGCTGGCGTTCGAGCTGGGCGAGCCGGGCGCTGGCGACCGTCGCCGACACGCCGAACTCGCGGCCCGCCGCCGACACGTTGGCGAGCAGCGCCGCGCGCACGAACAACGCCACGTCGAGCAGGTCGAGCGGCTTGTCGGGCGCGGCGGCAGGGGACGTGCTGGTTGCATCGCTCATTATCAGGAAAACCCAAAAAATGTTTCCTGGATTATGTCGGTTTTTCGGATGGATCGGGCCGCGTAGGATCTCGTCATCGATGCACGACGCTGCATCCGACCCAACCCGGAGAACCGCATGAAAGCCATTGCCCTGACCCGTTACCTGCCGATCGACGATCCGCAATCGCTCGTCGATGTCGATTTGCCCAAGCCGGAAGCCACCGGCCGCGACCTGCTCGTCAAGGTCGAGGCGATCTCGGTGAACCCGGTCGACACCAAGGTCCGCGCGCCCAAGGGCAAGGTCGAGACGGCCCCGCGCGTGCTCGGCTGGGACGCGGCCGGCACGGTGGCCGCCGTCGGTCCGGACGTGACGCTGTTTCGCGTGGGCGACTCGGTGTACTACGCCGGCAGCATCACGCGCCCCGGCGCGAACAGCGAATTCCATCTGGTCGACGAGCGGATCGCCGCGCTGAAGCCGGCCACGCTCGATTTCGCGCAAGCCGCCGCGCTGCCGCTGACGGCGATCACGGCGTGGGAAGCGCTGTTCGACCGGCTCAAGGTGTCGCCGCAGGGCCGCGACGCCGGCAAATCGGTGCTGGTGATCGGCGGCGCGGGCGGGGTCGGCTCGATCGGCATCCAGCTCGCGAAGCAACTGGCGCAACTGAAGGTGATCGCCACCGCGTCGCGCCCCGAATCGGCGCAATGGGTGCGCGAACTGGGCGCCGATCACGTGGTGGACCACTTCGGCGACCTGCCGGCGCAAGTCCGTGCAGCCGGCTTCGAGTCGGTCGATTACGTGCTGATCTTCAACGATACGGACCGCCATTTCCCGGCCGCCGCCGAGATCGTCAAGCCGCAGGGCGCGATCTGCTCGATCGTCGAGAACGCCAAACCGGTGCCGGTGGAGCTGCTGAAGGCCAAGAGCGGCGCGTTCCACTGGGAATTCATGTTCACGCGAGCGATGTTCGGCACGCCCGACATGGTCGAGCAGCACAAGCTGCTGACCGAGGTGGCGCGGCTCGTCGATGCCGGCACGCTGCGCGGCACGGTCGGCCAGCAGCTCGGCACGATCAACGCGGCGAACGTGCGTGAGGCGCACCGCCTGCTCGAAGCCGGCCGCGCGATCGGCAAGCTGGTGTTGAGCGGGTTCTGACGCGAAGCCGGGTGCGACGGCGCCGATGATGCCGTCACCACCGGTTGCACACGGCGGCCGCCACGGCAATGCGTGGCGGCCGTTGCCGTTTACGGCCCGCCGCCGGGATCGAGCCGTCCTGCAAGCCGCGCGCATGCTGCGCCGCCGCACCGGCAAACCCGCCGAACGCGTCGCTTGCGACTAGACTGGATAACCGCGTGCATCGTGTCGTGCCATCGCCATCACAACCAGGCGCCGCCCCGGCGTCGAGACCTCAGGAGGACAGCATGAGCCTGCGCAATCCGTCCGTCGTCGTCTGCTTCGCCGCGCTCGCGGCAATCGCCAGCACCGCGCACGCGGCGCCGCCCGTCGAGGGCAGCAACAGCGGCGGCAACGACGGCCAGCTCCAGTACACGGTGAAGGTCGATTCGAAGCGCTTCGGCGCGTCGCAGGAAACGCGCAAGATCCGCTCGGGCGAGACCGACGACTTCAACTGGAAATCGGTGCCGCCGAGCGGCGCGGTCGCGATGCCGGATGGCTGCCCCGATACCGATTCCGCCCCGCGCGACGCCAACGGCGCGATGGTGCGCCAGACCCAGGTGCGGCTCGCGCCGTCGGTCGACGCCAAGGGCATGGCGACCGTGCAGGTCAGCTTCCAGGCCAGCGCGCCCGACGGCAGCGCGTCCGTCACGGTCGGCGGCAAGACGCTGCAGTGCCCGAAGGCGGTCACCGTCAGCGAGGTCAAGCGGGTGTCGATCTCGACCAAGGGCGGCGCGAAGACCCTGGCGATGCGCGACGGCACGCACGTGACGGTGTCGATCCAGCCGTGAGCACCGGGCGGTGACGCGTCGGGCGTTACCGCGCGCGCTTGCGCGCCTTGCGCTCGATGAGCCGGTGCGCGAGAAAGCGGTGATCGGCCGAGAACAGCCGGCGATAGGTCATCAGCACCGCGCCGACGGTGCCGAGCGCCGAGGCCGCCGCGATCAGGAACATGATCACGATCTGATAGCGCACCGCCTGCAACGGCGGCTGGCCGGCCAGCACCTGGCCCGTCATCATGCCGGGCAGGCTGACGATGCCGACCACCGCCATCTGGTTCAGCGTCGGCATCATGCCGGCGCGCACCGCCTGCCGGGCCGCTTCCTGCGCGGCTTCCCAGCGCGTCGCGCCGAGCGCGAGCGCGGTTTCGATGCGGTCGCGGCGCGCGGTCAGCTCGCCCGTCATCCGCTCGACGCCGAGGCCCACGCCGGTCAGCGCGTTGCCGAGCATCATGCCGAGGATCGGAATCGCGTATTGCGGCTCGTACCACGGATGGATGCGGATCACGACGAACAGCCCGATCGCGCCCACCGCCCAGGTGCCGGCCCAGATCGACACGATGCTGTCGATGCGCTGGCCCGCGTAGGTGCGCTCGCCGCGCCCCGCGCCCGCGAAGCCGGCCACCAGCGTCATCAGCATCATCAGCGGCAGCACCACGTACCAGCGCGGGTTGCCGAATACCCAGCCCAGCACGTAGCCGATCGCCAGCAACTGCACGACGGTGCGCACGGCGGCCAGCGCGAGCTGGCGCCCTAGGCCGAGCGACAGCGCGAACGACAGCGCGCCGTTGATCGCCACCAGCGCGGCGGCGATCGCCACGTCGCCGAGGCTCAGGTCCTGCAGCACGGGGCTCATTGCGTGGCTCCGGGCGCGTGCCGGCTTGCGGCGGATGGCTTATCGATGCCGCGGCCGTGGTCGCCTCTGTCTTCACCGAGCACGCCCGCGCGCATCGTCACGTGACGCGTGCCGACCCGCGCGGCCTGCGCCGGATCGTGCGAGATCCACAGGTACGCGCGCGCCTCGGGCGCGGCTTCGAACCAGGCCTGCACGAGCGCCTCGATCGCGTGCGCCGATTCGGGGTCGAGCGCCGAGGTCGGTTCGTCGAGCAGCAGCACGTCGGGATCGAGTTGCAGCACGCGCAGCAGCGCGGCGATCTGCGCCTCGCCGCCGGACAGTTCGCTCGCCGCCTTGTCGAGGAAATCGTCGGCGCGGCCCGCGCGGCGCGCCAGATCGACGGCGCGCGCGCGGTCGAAACGCACATCGCGATACACGGCCAGCGAGTACGGATAGCGCAGGATGTCCTCGATCACGCCGGCATCGATCACGGCGGGCCGCTGGCGAACATAGGCGACGCTGCGGCGGTACTGCGTGATCGATGCACGCGCAACCAATGCGCCGCGCCAGCGCAATTCGCCGCCGTCGAGCGGATCGAGCAGGGCGAGCGCGCGCAGGAACACGCTCTTGCCCGAACCGGACGGGCCGGTGACAGCAATGCGCATGCCCGGCTCGACGAGAAAATCGGTCGGCGCGACCAGATCCCGCTTGGCAATTGGGTCGCGGCGGGTCAGGCCGCGGGCTTCGATCAGGCCGGCAGATGTCATAGATGCAAGAAAAGGTAAATGGGGCTGGGGTGCCGAAGCGCGGTGCCATAATACCGAAACCTGAGTTTGAGTCGTCCCGTCAAGGCTGTGCGGTCGATGGCCTGTCTCGAAAAGAAAAACTGGAGCCCGGCATGACGCTTACCCGAGTCATCGGCAAATCGGCGGCCTGGATCGTCGGCATCCTCGTAGTGCTGATCGCCGCGCTCGTCGTCTTCGTTCTGATGTTCGACTGGAATCGCGCGCGCCCGTACATCAACGAGCGCGTCAGCACCGAGATCGGGCGGCCGTTCGCGATCCAGGGCGACCTCAAGGTAGGCTGGCGCCGCCCCGACGGCGAAACCGGCTGGCGATCCTGGATGCCCTGGCCGAGCTTCACGGCCAACAACATCGTGGTCGGCAACCCGGACTGGACCCAATCCCCGCATTTCGCCACGCTGGACGCCGCGCATTTCGATCTCGCCGTGCTGCCGCTGCTCGCGCATCGCGTGGTGATTCCGTCGATCGATATCGTCAATCCCGCGATCGACATCGAGCGGCTCGCCGATGGCCGCAACAACTGGACGTTCTCGATCAAGCAATCGGGTCAGCCGTCCACTTGGAAGGTGGAGTTGCACAATTTCGGGTTCGCGAAGGGCAACGTGACGTATCGCGACGCGATCACCAAGGCCGATCTGAACGTGGCGATCGACACGCTCGGCCAGCCGATTCCGCTCGGCGACGTGCTCAAGCAGCAGGAAGCCACCTCGCGTGCCGCGTCGGCGCAGCGCGTCGGCAAGGCCGGGGCCGCGCAACTGACCAAGAAGATCGAGGCGGCTTCGGCGGCGGAAGCGGCTTCGGCTGCTTCGGCGGCGTCCGCCGCGCAGGCCGATTCGGGGGCCTCCGGTGTGTCCGGTGTGGCAGACGCATCCGGCGTCACTGCGGCAGCCTCGTCCGGCTCCACCGCCACCGCATCGTCCGCCGCGAGCCCGGCCTCGGCCGCCAGCGCCGCCGCCGCGCGCCCGCCCGCGCCCACCTACGCGTTCGGCCTGGTCGTCAAGGGCCGCTACAAGAACGTGCCGATCTCCGGCACCGGCAAGATCGGCGGCGTGCTCGCGCTGCGCGACGCGGCCCAGCCGTTCCCGCTGCAGGCCGACGTCAAGGCGGGCGACACGCGGCTCGCGATCGTCGGCACGCTGACCGACCCGATGCAACTGGCCGCGATCGACCTGCGGCTGTGGCTGCAGGGCACCAGCATGTCGCATCTGTACGCGCTGACCGGCGTGACGCTGCCCGACACGCCGCCGTACGCCACCGAGGGCCGGCTGATCGGCCAGTTCCGCCCGAACGCCAGCACCTTCCGCTACGAGAATTTCGACGGCCGCGTCGGCGGCAGCGACCTGCACGGCACGATGACGTTCGCGCAGCGCTCGCCGCGACCGCTGCTGTCGGGCGAACTGGTGTCGAACCTGCTGCAATTCTCCGACCTCGCGCCGATCGTCGGCGCCGACAGCGCCGCCAGCAAGCGCGCGCGCGGCGACACCTCGAAGCAGCCGTCGGACCGCGTGCTGCCGGTCGAAACGTTCCGCACCGACCGCTGGAAGGCGCTCGACGCCGACGTGAAGTTCACCGGCCGCAAGCTGATCAAGAGCAAGAGCCTGCCGATCACCAATCTCTACACGCATGTCGTCATGCAGGACGGCGTGCTGGCGCTCACGCCGCTGCGTTTCGGCGTGGCGGGCGGCACGCTGTCCACCGAGGCGCATCTCGACGGCAGCGGCACGCCGCTGAAGGGGCGCTTCACGGTGTCGGCGCGGCACCTGAAGCTCAAGCAGTTGTTCCCGAGCGACAAGGTGATGCAATCGGCGCTTGGCGAGATCAACGGCGACGCGACGCTCGCCGCGCGCGGCAATTCGCCGGCCGCGCTGGCTGCGACCTCGACCGGCGAGGTCAAGGCGCTGGTCACCGACGGCGCGATCAGCCGCCTGCTGATGGAGGCGGCCGGGCTGAACGTGGCGAACGTCGTCTACGAAAAGCTGTTCGGCAACCGCGACGTGAAGATCAATTGCGCCGCCGTCGATTTCGTCGCCAACGACGGGCTGATGAATTCGAAGCTGTTCGCGCTCGACACCGACGACGCCGTGATCCACGTGGACGGCAACGTGAACCTGCGCGACGAGGGCATGGACCTGCAGATCCATCCGCAGACCAAGGGCTTCCGCGTGTTCTCGCTGCGTTCGCCGCTCTACGTGAAGGGCACGTTCAAGAACCCGAAGGTGGGCGTGAATGTCGGCGCGCTGGCCTTGCGCGCGGGGGCGGCGGTCGGCCTCGGCCTGCTCAACCCGTTCGCGGCGCTGATTCCGCTGATCGCGCCGAGCCACAACCGCGACGTGCCGTGCTCGGAGCTGTTCTCGCAGCTCAACGCGCCGGCCGCGAAGAAGGCCGCCGCGGCCGCGACCTCGAAGAAGTAAGCGGCGGCGGGCAGGCGGGCGGGGCGCATCGGCTCCGCTAGCGCCGCCGGCCCGGCTGCTCGCGGGGCCGGATCGCACGGCGCCCGTAGGCTTGGCATTGGCGCCGCGCCCCAGTGCTTCACCGAGACCTGCTAAAATGTCGGGTTTACGTCGATCCAACACATTACGGGCCTCGCTGTGCTTTCTACCGCCAACATCACGATGCAATTCGGGCCGAAGCCCCTGTTCGAGAACATCTCGGTCAAGTTCGGGGAGGGCAACCGCTACGGCCTTATCGGCGCGAACGGCTGCGGCAAATCGACCTTCATGAAGATTCTCGGCGGCGACCTCGATTCGAGCGGCGGCAACGTCACGCTCGAGCCGAACGTCCGCCTGGGCAAGCTGCGCCAGGATCAATTCGCGTACGAAGACGTGCGCGTGCTCGACGTCGTGATGCAGGGCCACACCGAAATGTGGGCGGCCATGACCGAGCGCGATGCGATCTACGCGAACCCGGAAGCCACCGACGACGACTACATGCACGCGGCCGAACTCGAAGCCAAGTTCGCCGAATTCGGCGGCTACGACGCCGAGGCGCGCGCCGGTTCGCTGCTGCTCGGCATCGGCATCGAGGAGCATCTGCACAACGGCCTGATGAGCGAAGTCGCGCCGGGCTGGAAGCTGCGCGTGCTGCTCGCGCAGGCGCTGTTCTCGAAGCCGGACGTGCTGCTGCTCGACGAGCCGACCAACAACCTGGACATCAACTCGATCCGTTGGCTGGAAGACACGCTGAACCAGTACAACTCGACGATGATCATCATCTCGCACGATCGCCACTTCCTGAACTCGGTCTGCACGCACATGGCCGACATGGATTTCGGCACGCTGAAGGTGTGGCCGGGCAACTACGACGACTACATGCTCGCGTCGGCGCAGGCGCGCGAGCGCCAGGCCAACGCGAACGCGCGCGCCAAGGAGCGCGTGGCCGAACTGCAGGATTTCGTGCGCCGCTTCTCGGCGAACAAGTCGAAGGCGCGCCAGGCCACCAGCCGCGCCAAGCAGATCGACAAGATCAAGATCGAGGAATTCAAGCCGTCGTCGCGCCAGAACCCGTTCATTCGCTTCGAGTTCGAGAAGAAGCTGCACAACGTGGCGGTGGTGGCCGAGGACATCACGAAGAAGTACGACCGCACCATCTTCAACCGCTTCAACCTGTCGGTGCAGCCGGGCGAGCGCATTGCGATCATCGGCGAGAACGGCGCGGGCAAGACCACGCTGCTGCGTGCGCTGCGCGGCCTGCTGGAGCTCGATCACGGCACCGTGAAGTGGGCCGAGAACGCGAACATCGGCTACATGCCGCAGGACACGTACGAGGAATTCCCGAAGGACGTGACGCTGATGGACTGGATCGACGATTACCGCAAGGACGGCGACGACGAAACGGCCGTGCGCGGCACGCTCGGCCGCCTGCTGTTCTCGGCGGACGACATCAGGAAATCGGTCAAGGTGCTGTCGGGCGGCGAAAAGGGCCGCATGATCTGGGGCAAGCTGATGCTGGGCCGCCACAACGTGCTGCTGATGGACGAGCCGACCAACCACATGGACATGGAATCGATCGAGTCGCTGCAGATCGCGCTCGAACAGTTCGAAGGCACGCTGATCTTCGTGTCGCACGACCGCGAGTTCGTCAACGGCCTGGCTAATCGCATCATCGAGGTGCGTACGGATGGCTCGCTGAACGATTTCGGCGGCAACTACGAAGATTTCCTGGCGACGCAGGATAAGGCGTAAGCCTTCAGGCATGTCGCGCCGGCTGAAGCCGGCAAGCTTCACGCGCAGGGCGCGGTGATCCATGATCGCCGCGCCCTTGTTTTTTCAACGCTGCATTTCCCATCCTCTTTCGCTTTCCGCTCCCGCCCGCACCAAGCATTTGACCCGCATCAACCCTCGGCATTGACCATTCCCCGATCATCGAGCCTTTCCGACGCCGCCCATAAGAGGTTTCCGATGAGTCTGTCCCGTTCCTTTCCGCCGCTGACGATTCGCGGTCGTTCGCTGCTTCCCGTCGTGCAGGGCGGCATGGGCGTCGGCGTGTCGGCACATCGGCTGGCCGGCAGCGTCGCGCGCGAAGGGGCGCTCGGCACGATCGCCAGCATCGATCTGCGTCATCACCATGGCGATCTGCTCGAACGCTGCCGCGCGCAGCCGGGCCGCGAGACGCTCGACGCCGCCAATCTCGACGCGCTGCGTCGCGAGATCGCCCGCGCGCGAAGCTGGAGCGAGGGGCGCGGCATGATTGCCGTCAACGTCATGAAGGCGGTGCGCACGCATGCCGATTACGTGCGCGTGGCCTGCGAATCGGGCGCCGACGCGATCGTGATGGGCGCGGGCCTGCCGCTCGATCTGCCGGAGTTGACCGACGGGCACGACATCGCGCTGATCCCGATCCTGTCGGATGCACGCGGCATCGCGCTGGTGCTGAAGAAATGGATGAAGAAGGGCCGCCTGCCCGATGCGATCGTGATCGAGCATCCGGCCCATGCGGGCGGCCATCTCGGCGTGGCGCGCATCGAGGACGCGAACGACCCGCGCTTCGATTTCGCGCGCGTGCTCGGCGAGGCCGGCGAGACGATTCGCGCGCTGGGGCTGGCGCGCGAGGCGATCCCGC
>NZ_BAAILN010000092.1:317371-331233 GCF_054589155.1 Burkholderia sp. 3C | reverse complement strand
GCGGCGCTCGAACTGGGCGCGAACGGCGTGCAGGTCGGCACGCCGTTCGCGGTGACCGAGGAGGGCGATGCGCATCCGGCCTTCAAGCAGGTGCTGGCGCAGGCGCGGCCCGAGGACATCGTCGATTTCATCAGCGTGACGGGGCTGCCGGCGCGCGCGGTGCGCACGCCATGGCTGGAGCGGTATCTGCGTCACGAGGCGCGGATTCGCGCCAGGCTCGGCGCGCTGCGGCAGCGCTGCCCGACGGCGCTCGAATGCCTGTCGGTGTGCGGCCTGCGCGATGGCGTCGAGCGTTTCGGTCACTTCTGCATCGACACGCGGCTCGCAGCGGCCCTGCGTGGCGACGTGGCCAACGGCCTGTTCTTCCGCGGCCGCGAAGCCTTGCCGTTCGGCACCGCGATTCGCAGCGTGCGCGACCTGCTCACGCTGCTGCTGACGGGCAGCGAGCCGGAATCTGCGACAAAGCGTCCCACGTTTTCTTTGGCTTGATGCGCGTCAAGTCGCCGCTGGCGGCCCCCCACGACAATCCATATCGTTCTCAGGGGAATTTTTGCCATGAAAGTAAAAGCTCGTTGCGTTGTGTCCGCTTTCGCCTGCGCCGCCGCCGTCGCGATGACGCCTTCCGTCTCGCACGCGGCGTCGCAGGGCGAGGGCATCAATCAGGGCGACATACTGATGCGCCTGCGTGCGATCGAAATCGCGCCGAACGATCGCGGCAGCGGCACGCTGTCCGCCATTAACGCTGGCGTGAACAACGCCGTGGTGCCCGAACTCGATTTCACCTACATGATTCGCGACTATCTCGGCGTCGAGTTGATCCTCGGCACCTCGCGTCATCAGGTCAATTCGAATCTCGGCCCGCTCGGCGGCGTGAACGTGCTGCCGCCCACGCTGCTGCTGCAATACCACTTCAATCATGCGGGCAAGGTGCGGCCGTATGTCGGTGCGGGCCTGAACTACACGTATTTCTACAACGACGGCCTGCACGTCGGCGATCAGGGCGTGGCGGTGCACAAGAGCAGCTTCGGCCCGGCCCTGCAGTTCGGCGTGGACGTTCAGGTCACCAAGCAATTCTTCGTCAACGTCGACTTGAAGAAGCTGTGGATGCACACCGACGCCACGCTCGGCGGCCAGTCGATCGGGCGGCTGCATATCGACCCGATCATCGTCGGGGTCGGCGTCGGCATGAAGTTCTGACGAACGGAATTCAAGCGTTGGGGTTGAGCGGCACGGCGGTTCGCGTGCCGCTTTTTTTCGTCCGCGGCCAGGGCGGCGGCGGATGCCGCTGGCGCGGCGTGCTCAGAGCTTGTCGTACTGGAAGCGCTTGGCGGTGCCTTCGAGCGTGATGCGTTCCCACACCGCGGCTTTTTCTTCCTCGCTCATGAATACCCAGTTCGCGACTTCGAGCGCGGTGCGGCCGCAGCCCTTGCAGATGTCGTCGAATAGCGTCGAGCAGACGCCGATGCAGGGACTGTCGGGCTTGTCGTGAAGGTTCGAGCTCATGGTGGTGCGGTGTCGGTTCGGTGCGGCAAAAACGCTATGGTAAAGCATCAGCGCGCGATGCTCACGCCGACGCGCGCGATCCAGTGCTGGCGCCGGTTGTAGTCGAGCAGATCCTCGCCGTAGCCATTGAAGTAGCCGAGCCACACGTAGCCGCCCCAGGCATCGCCGAGCAGTTTCGCGAGCGGGTACGACAATTGGCTGTCGACGCTGCCGTACCAGTGGTGCGTGCCCTTGCGCAGCGTGGTGGCCAGTTGCCAGCCGTCGGGGCTGCCGTATTTGATGACCAGATCCATGTAGCCGCGGTAATCGGCGATGTCGCGGTTGTCGCTGATGCCCACGTAGTAGTACAGCATCGGCGAAACCTGCCAGTGGTAATCGGACAGGTCGCCGAACTCCCAGGTGGGCTGCACGAACGCGATGTTCAGGCTGCGCGAATCGGTGCCGGCCTTGCCGTTCGACTCGTGCCCGATACCGGCCGCGAACCCCATCCGCGTGAACCACGTGCTGTGCAGGCCGGTGTCGGCGACGTAGTAGAACAGCCTTGGCTTGTAGCTGGTGTCGCGGAACGGTTTCGAATCGGCCGACAGATCCCAGATCGAGGTTTGCGTGTAGCCGAAATAGAGGTTGTCGAGCAGCGCGCGCGAGGCCGGGTTGTCGGGCATGTGCAGGCGGTACTTGAAGCTCAACTGCAGCTTCGCACTGACGTCGCCGTTCACGCCCGCGCCGATGAACATCGGCTCGTAATACGAGATTCTCGACAGCAGGCCCTGCGCGCCGGTGGTCAGCGCGTCGGCGCTCGGCTGCGGCAGGCCGGCGGTGGCGGCCACCGTGGACGCGGCGGCGGCCACGCCGGCCGGCGTCGATTGATGCGCCTCGGCCGATTCGGCGCGCGCCACGGCGACCTGGTTCGGGCCGCGGTTCAGCGAGACCACGGCCGGCGAGGCGTCGAAGCCCACCGGCGCGATCGTCACGGTGCCGCGCGCGCTGTCGGGCCACGGCGCCGAGAATCGCACCTTGCGGTACTGGCCCGCGCGCAGCGTGAAGCGCGCGGGCACGCCGGCCTCGCGCACCAGCTTGACGGGCACCGGCGGCTGCTCGGCATTGGTCACGGTCACGTCGATCGAATCGGGTGCGGTGACGGGCAGCGGCGCGCGATCGTCGTCCGAGTAGATCAGCGTCAATGTCAGCGGCGCATCGGCGGCCGCTTCGCGTGCCGGCTGCACGAGCGAGACGGTGGCGTGCGCGGCGCCGGCCGCACAGAGCAGGGCGGCCGGCAGCAAGCGCGGCAGCAGGGCATGGAACCGCGTGCCGAACGTGTTGCTCGGCAGGGTGGGCGTGATGGGAGCGGAGATGGAGACGGACGAACGAGCGTGACGATGGCGCATGAGTACGATGGATTGGCGAAGCACGGTGGAGTGTCGTGCGGCAACAAGGACACTGCGACAAGTTGGCTTATTGTAATTCAGCGGCAAGCTTGAAACGGATGCCCGATCGTCAGCCGTTTTTGTTGCGGCTGCGATGGCGCGGACACGCAAGCCGGTGTCGCGCCGCCGATTGCGCGCCCGTGCGCCGCATGCCGTGCGCGAGCCGGGCCGTCGGGGCATGACATTGCACCGGGCCGCCCGATATTTTTTCGGGTGGACAGGCCCGCATAACCCGATAAAATTGCCGCGACTTCCCGGTGGGTGTTCCGTTTGTGCGACATCGGCGCATTTTTTTTGTGACGCTCCGGGTTTAGTGATATTTTTCGGGTTTTTCAGGGACGGGTCGCCTTGGCGGGCCGTCGTGACGACACAGTCGATACCGGCCAGCATAGGGCCGGACGGGAGAACGGGATGAACGCAAAGGTAGCTGGCCGGTTGATGGCCCTCTCGCTGTGCGTAGCCGCCACGGCGGCTTCGGCGAAGGACACGCAGCTCAATGTCTACAACTGGTCCGACTATATTGCCAAGGACACCATCCCCAACTTCGAGAAGCAAACGGGCGTCAAGGTCCGCTACGACAACTACGACAGCGACGACACGCTGCAGGCCAAGCTGCTGACCGGCAGCTCGGGCTACGACATCGTGGTGCCCACCAGCAACTACGCCGGCAAGCAGATCGCCGCCGGCATCTTCGCGCCGCTCGACAAGTCGAAGCTGCCGAACCTGAAGAACCTCGATCCGCAACTGATGGCGCTGGTGGCCGGCGCCGATCCGGGCAACAAGTACACGGTGCCCTGGGCCTACGGCACGACGGGCCTGGCCTACAACGTCAACAAGGCCCAGCAGATCCTCGGCAAGGTGCCGCTCGACAACTGGGACATCCTGTTCAAGCCGGAAAACATCTCGAAGCTGAAGGCCTGCGGCGTGTCGGTGCTCGACGCGCCGGACCAGATGTTCGCGGCCGCGCTGCACTACATCGGCAAGGATCCGATGAGCACCAACCCGGCCGATTACCAGGCCGCGATGGCGGTGCTCAAGAAGATCCGCCCGTACATCACGCAGTTCAACTCGTCGGGCTACATCAACGATCTGGTCGGCGGCGACATCTGCTTCGCCTACGGCTGGTCGGGCGACGTCGTGATCGCCAAGCATCGCGCGCAGGAAGCGAAGAAGCCGTACAAGGTCGAGTACTACATTCCGAAGGGCGGCGCGCCCGTGTGGTTCGACGTGATGGCGATCCCGAAGGACGCGAAGAACAAGGAAGCGGCCCTCGAGTGGATCAACTACATCGAGGATCCGAAGGTGCACGCGGCCATCACCAATACGGTGTATTACCCGAGCGCGAACGCCGCGGCTCGCCAGTTCGTCAGCAAGGACGTGGCGAACGACCCGGCCGTGTACCCGCCGGCCGATGTGGTCAAGACGCTGTTCCTGCTCAAGCCGCTGCCGCCGGAAATCCAGCGCCTGCAGACGCGGCTCTGGACCGAGTTCAAATCCGGCCGCTGAAGCTCGCCGCGGTTCGATACCGTCCCTCAAGCCCCTGGTGCCCCCGGGGGCTTTGTTCGTCTTAAATCGCCTTTGTTCGGTACTACCCAGGAGTGATGCAGCAGATCATGAATAGCCCGTCGCGCTTGTCGTCCGCCGCTGCGCCGTCCAGCCCGTCCAATGTTTCGCCGGCGGGCAACGCCGCGAACTTCGTGCAGATCGTCGACGTGGTCAAGCAGTTCGGTGACACCCCCGCGGTGCGCCAGGTCAATCTCTCCGTCGAGAAGGGCGAACTGTTCGCACTGCTGGGCAGTTCCGGTTGCGGGAAATCCACGCTGCTGCGCATGCTGGCCGGCCTCGAAACCGTCACCTCGGGCAAGATCCTGATCGACGGCGAGGACCTCGCCCAGATGCCGCCGTACAAGCGGCCCGTGAACATGATGTTCCAGTCGTACGCGCTGTTTCCGCACATGACGGTGGAAGCGAACGTGGCGTACGGCCTCAAGCAGGAAGGCACGCCCAAGGCCGAGCTGAAGGCGCGCGTGCGCGATGCGCTCGAACTGGTGCAGATGAGCCGCTATGCGACGCGCAAGCCGCACCAGCTCTCGGGCGGCCAGCAGCAGCGCGTGGCGCTGGCGCGTTCGCTGGTCAAGCGGCCCAAGCTGCTGCTGCTCGACGAACCGATGTCGGCGCTCGACAAGCAGATCCGCCAGCGCACCCAGATCGAACTCGTCAACATTCTCGACAAGGTCGGCGTCACCTGCATCATGGTCACGCACGATCAGGAAGAGGCGATGACGATGGCGAACCGGATCGCCGTGATGAGCGAAGGCCAGATCGTGCAGATCGGCGCGCCGCGCGAAGTCTACGAATATCCGAACAGCCGCTTCTCGGCCGAATTCATCGGCTCGACGAACCTGTTCGAGGGCAACGTGGTCGAGGACGAGCCCGATTACGTGTTCATCGAATCGTCGGAACTGCCGTGCCGCATGCACGTGAGCCACGGCATCACCGGCCCGCTCGGCATGGCGGTGACGGTGTCGGTGCGCCCCGAGCGCATCGCGCTGACGCGCAAGCCGCCCGAAGGCGCCTACAACTGGGGGCACGGCGTGATCACCAACGTGGCCTACATGGGCGGCTACTCGCTGTATCACGTCAGGCTCGATTCGGGCAAGACCGTGATCGCCAACGCCACCAGCCTCGCGCTGTCGGAGATCGACACGCCGGGCTGGAACGACGAGATCTACGTGCGCTGGAGCGCCACGGCCGGCGTGGTGCTGACCGCATGAACGCACTGTCCACGTTCTTCGGCTGGCCGATGCGCAAGCTCGGCCTGAGCGGCCGCACGGCCGTGATCGCGGGGCCGTTCTTCTGGCTCCTGCTGTTCTTCGCGGTGCCGTTCCTGCTGGTCGTGAAGATCAGCTTCGCGGAACTGAACCTCGGCATTCCTCCGTACACCGAACTGACTTCGTTCGCGGACGGCGTGCTGAACATCAAGCTGAACCTGTCGCACTACGCGTTCCTGTTCACCGACAGCCTGTATTTCGCGACCTATGTGAACTCGGTGTGGGTGGCGGCCGTCACGACGTTCCTGTGCCTGCTGCTCGGCTATCCGATGGCGTATTACATCGCGCGCTCGAACCCGGCCTCGCGCAACCTGCTGATGATGGCGGTGATGCTGCCGTTCTGGACGTCGTTCCTGATCCGCGTGTATGCCTGGATCGGCATTCTCAAGAACAACGGACTGCTGAACAACTTCCTGATCGGCATCGGCCTGATCCACTCGCCGATCGAGCTGTATCGCACCAACATCGCAGTGTATATCGGCATGGTCTACACCTACCTGCCGTTTCTCGTGATGCCGCTCTACGCGCACCTCGTGAAGATGGACCTGCGCCTGCTCGAAGCGGCGTACGACCTCGGCGCGAAACCGTGGAAGGCGTTCCTGACCGTCACGCTGCCGCTCTCGCGCAACGGCATCATCGCGGGCTGCCTGCTGGTGTTCATTCCGGCGGTGGGCGAGTACGTGATTCCCGAGCTGCTCGGCGGCGCCGACACGCTGATGATCGGCCGCGTCATGTGGAACGAGTTCTTCAACAACGCGGATTGGCCGATGGCCTCGGCGGTGACCTGCGCGATGGTGCTGCTGTTGCTGGTGCCGATGGCGGCGTTCCAGCACTTCCAGGCGAAGGAACTGGAGGGCCGCCGCAAATGATGCCGAATCGTTATCTGCGGATCGTGGCGCTCGGGCTCGGCTTCGCGTTCCTGTACATCCCGATCCTGAGCCTGATCGTCTACTCGTTCAACGCGTCGCAACTGGTGACGGTGTGGTCGGGCTTCTCGACGCGCTGGTATGCGGCGCTGCTGGCCGACGACGAACTGATCGCGGCGGCCTGGCTGTCGCTGAAGATCGGCGTGATGACCGCGTTCGCGTCGGTGTTCATCGGCACCTGGGCCGGCTTCGTGCTGGCGCGCATGGGCCGCTTTCGCGGCTTCGCGCTCTACTCGGGCATGATCAACGCGCCGCTCGTGATCCCCGAGGTGATCCAGGGGATCTCGCTGCTGCTGCTGTTCATCGAGCTGGCCAAGTGGATCGGCTGGCCCGCGCAGCGCGGCATGTTCACGATCTGGCTCGGCCACGTGATGCTGTGTCTGTCCTACGTGGCGATCATCGTGCAGTCGCGCGTGCGCGAGCTCGATCCGTCGCTGGAGGAAGCCGCGCTCGACCTCGGCGCGACGCCGTTCAAGGTGTTCTTCACGATCACGCTGCCGCTGATCTCGCAGGCGCTGGTGTCGGGCTGGCTGCTGTCGTTCACGCTGTCGATCGACGATCTGGTGCTGTCGGCGTTCCTGTCCGGCCCCGGCTCGACAACCTTGCCGCTGGTGGTGTTCTCGCGTGTGCGCCTCGGGCTGAACCCCGAGATGAACGCGCTCGCCACGCTGTTCATCGTTGCCGTGACGATCGGCGTGATCGGCGCCAACATGGTGATGCTGCGCCGCGAACGCAGGCGGCTGGCCGTAGCGGCCTGAGCTTGGCCAACTCATGAAAAACGCCCGGAATCGTGTTCGCGATTCCGGGCGTTGTCGTTGTCGTTGGCGGCGCGGCGGTTCAGGCCTCGCTGACGGCCGGCTCGACAAACCACTCGCGGCCCTTCAGCATCGCGTGCCAGTAGACGGGCGGCAGCAGTTTTTCCTTCAGGAACCACGCGAGCTTCGACGGCCGGGTGCCGTCGTTGAGCCAGGCGGGGAAGGTCGGCGCGACCTTGCCGCCGTACAGGAACTCGGCCAGCACCACGCGCCCGCGCTCGACCGTCAGCGGGCACGAGCCGTAGCCGTCGTAACGCGCCACGCCGCGCGTGCGGCCGAGCGCGGCCAGCACGTTGTGCGCGACCACCGGCGCCTGCTTGCGCGCGGCGGCGGCGGTCTTGGCGTTGCTGGTGTTGGTCGCGTCGCCGAGCGCATGAATGTTCTCGAAGGCGCGGTGGCGCAGCGTGGCCGGATCGACGTCGATCCAGCCGTTCGCATCGGCCAGCGCGCTGTCGCGCACGAAGCCCGGCGCGCGTTGCGGCGGCACGGCGTGCAGCATGTCGAATTCGCGCGTGATGTCCTCGGTGCCGCCGCCGTCGGCCTCGGCGCGCGCGCGGCGAAAGCGCGCCAGGCGCGCGGGGCCGTCCACGGCGATGAGCGTGTCGCCGAAGCGCAGGTCGATGCCGTAGCCCTTGACCGATTCCATCAGCGCCGGCACGTAGGCCGGCACGCCGAACAGCGCCGGCGCGGCCAGGTGGAATTCGATCTCGATATTGCCGAGGCGGCCGGTGCGCCGCCAGTGATCGGCCGACAGATACATGGCCTTTTGCGGCGCGCCGGCGCATTTGATCGGCATCGGCGGCTGCGTGAAGATCGCGCGGCCGCGCGGCAGCGCCTGCACCAGCTGCCACGTGTACGGCGCGAGGTCGTAGCGGTAGTTCGAGGTCACGCCGTGCTGGCCGAGCGTGTCGCTCAGGCCTTCGATGCCGGCCCAGTTCAGTTCGATGCCGGGGCACACCACGAGTTGCCGGTAGCCGACGCGCGTGCCGCCATCGAGCGTGATGGTCTGCTGCTCGGGCGAGAACGCGGTGACGGCCGAGCGGATGTGCGTCACGCCGCGCGGCAGGACGCTGGCCATCGGCCGTGCCGTGGACGGCGCATCGAACACGCCGCCGCCCACCATCGTCCAGCCCGGCTGGTAATAGTGCATGTCGGCGGGATCGACGAGCGCGATGTCGAGCGTGCGATCGCGCTTGAGCAGGCTGGCGGCGGTGGCGATGCCGGCCGAGCCGGCGCCGACGATCACGATCTCGTGACGCGCGGCCGGCACGGCGGCGTTGGTAGGGGAGGCGGACATGTTCAGGATTCCTTCAAGGTGAGACGGCGGCCGTGGCGCTTACAGCGCATCGATCGGCAGTTTCAGATAACGGATGCCGTTCGGCGCCGGATCGGGCAGCCGGCCGGCGCGCATGTTGACCTGCACCGACGGCAGGATCAGCACCGGCATTGCCAGCGTGGCGTCGCGCGCGGCGCGCATCGCGACGAAGCTGTCTTCGTCGATGCCTTCGTGCACGTGGATGTTCGCGTCGCGCTGCGCGGCCACGGTGGTGACCACGCAGGCCTCGCGGCCGCCGTCGGGCGGGTAGTCGTGGCACAGGTAGAGCCGCGTGTCGGGCGGCAGGCTCAACACCTTGCGGATCGAGCGGTAGAGCGTGCGCGCGTCGCCGCCGGGAAAGTCGCAGCGCGCGGTGCCGTAGTCGGGCATGAACAGCGTGTCGCCGACGAACGCGGCGGTGTCGGCGGGCGCCGAACCGTCGGCGCGCGCCACCACGTAGGTCATGCAGGCCGGCGTATGGCCCGGCGTGTGGGTCGCGCGGATCGCCAGCGCGCCGAGCGCCAGCGTGTCGCCGTCGTCGATCAGCCGGTCGAACGGGCGGCCGTCGGGCACGAACTCGGGGCCGGCATCGAACAGCGCGCCGAACACCTTCTGCACGCGCGTCACGTCGCGGCCGATCGCGATCTCGCCGCCGAAGCGCGCCTGCAGCCACGGCGCGGCCGACAGATGATCGGCATGCACATGGGTTTCGAGCAGCCAGCGCACGCGCGCGCCGAGCGCCTCGACATGCGCGGCGACGCGCTCGGCGCTCGCATGGCTGGTGCGGCCCGATTTCGGATCGAAATCGAGCACGGAATCGATGATCGCGCACTCGCGCGTGGCCGGGTCGAGCACGACGTGGGTGGCCGTACAGGTGGCCGGATCGAAGAACGAGTCGACGGTGAAGGCGGGTTCGGACATCGCGGGGTGCTCCGGAAACGATCAAGAACCGTCTGTGTACACAAGATACATGCCAGCGGCATCGGCTTGCCGCGTCATTCGGCTAGTAGTTTGATCCGGCGACGATTTTTCGCGACGAGGCAGGGCGGGTGCGCGCCGGTTGTCCCGCGGGAATCGCAGATCGCTGCCATCGATGGCAGTGCCATGGCAGTCCTGTGGCAGAATTGGCGGCTTGCCTGTCATTGCCTGGGTTCGTCATGTCCACTCGCCGCCGTACCGCTGCGCCCACTGGTTCAGCCGATGCGCTTGGTGCGCCCGAAGAGGCCGGACGCCAGCGCCGCACGATCCTGATCGTCCCGGCCGATAAGGCCGATAAGGCCGCCGCCGCCCATTCTCCCGCCGGCCTCGGCGCGCTCGTCTCCTACCTCGAACACGATCCGCAGCCGATGATCGTGGTCGATCGCGATTACCGGATTCTCGCCGCCAACGCGGCCTACCAGCGCCAGTTCGGCGTGGCGGGGCAGGCCCACGTCGGGCGGCACTGCTACCGCGTGTCGCATCACTACGACGTGCAGTGCGATCAGGCCGGCGAGCATTGCCCGATGCGCGCCGCGCTCGAATCGGGCGCGGCGTCGCGCGTGCTGCATATCCATCACACGCCGCGCGGGCCGGAACATGTCGACGTGGAGATGCGGCCGGTGTTCGACGGCACGGGCGAGGTCACCGCCTATGTCGAACGGCTGACCACGGTGCGCAGCGCCTCGGCGCGGCCCAGCGCGAGCGGCCTGGTCGGCAGCTCCGAGCCGTTCAACGCGGCGTTGTCGGCCTTGCAGCGCGTCGCGCCATCGACGCTGCCGGTGTTGCTGCTCGGCGAATCGGGCACCGGCAAGGAGCTGTTCGCGCGGGCGCTGCACGAGGGCAGCCCGCGCGCGGCCGGGCCGTTCGTGGTGGTCGATTGCTCGGGCATCGCCGAATCGCTGTTCGAGAGCGAGCTGTTCGGCTATGAGAAGGGGGCGTTCACCGGCGCGCAGGCGCGCAAGCCGGGCCTGGTCGAAACCGCGCAGGGCGGCACGCTGTTCGTCGACGAGATCGGCGACGTGCCCGCCTCGATGCAGGTCAAGCTGCTGCGGCTGATCGAGACGGGCACGTTCCGGCGCGTCGGCGGGGTGGAGGCGTTGCGCGCCGATTTCCGGCTGGTGGCGGCGACCCATCAGCCGCTGCGCGAGATGATCGCCGACGGGCGTTTTCGCCCCGATCTCTATTACCGGATCAGCGCGTTTCCGATCGATCTGCCGCCGGTGCGTGCGCGTCATGGCGACATCGGCCTGATCGCCGAATCGATCCTGCGCCGCATCGCCGATGCCCGGCCCGGCGCGCGGCCCTGCGTGCTGCACGAGGCGGCACGCGCCTGCCTCGACGCCTATGCGTGGCCCGGCAATATCCGTGAGTTGCGCAACGTGCTCGAACGCGCCTGCCTGTTCGCCGACGACGGCGTGATCCGCGTCGAGCATCTGCCCGACGCGCTGCGCGGTGCGCTTGCCGGCGCGACGGAGTCGCCCGGCCTGCCCAAGCCCGGCGCGCCCGACGACGCCACGCTGCGCCACGTCGCCGGCAGCTTTCGCGGCACGCGCCGCGCGCTGGCGGCGCGGCTCGGGATCAGCGAGCGCACGCTGTATCGGCGCATGCGGGCGTTGGGGCTGGCCGGGCGGGGCGGTTGATATGGCGCCGAGTTCGTATCGCGCCGCACCGGCTGCGCTCGGTCACCGCAAGCGGTATCGAGCCGCATCGAGTTGCCCCATGCCCGCCAAGCCTTCCCGTCATCGCGCCGGATGCGGATGCGTGACCAGCTGCGAGAACGCTTCCAGCGCTTTCGATACGGTGCCTTTGCGCCAGATCAGCCAGGTCCGCAGCAGGCCGAATTCCTTGCCCATCGGCCAGGCGCGCACCGATTGCGAGCCGGGCATGCTTTCGAGCATGCTGCGCGGCATGATCGCGAGCCCGCCGCCGGCGCTCACGCAGGCCAGCATGCCGTGATACGACTCCAGTTCGCGGATCTCGCCGGGCAGCGCGCCGTCGTTGGCGAGCCAGCGTTCGAGGTGGCGCCGGTACGAACAGTTCTTCCGGAACACGTAGAGCGCGTCGCCGTCCGCGTCGCGGCCTCGGCGGATCGGCGCATGCGCGGCCGGCGCGACGATCACCATCTCCTCGTCGAACACCGGGAAGCCGGTCAGCTCGGCGTGGTCGAGCGGGCCGTCGACGAACGCGGCGATCAGGTCGCCGCTCAGCACGCCGTCGATCATCTGCCCGGATGGCCCGGTCGCCAGTTCGAGCGCGACCTGCGGAAAGTGCTGGTTGTAGGTGGCCAGCAGCGCCGGAATCCGCACCGCCGCCGTGCTCTCCAGCGCGCCCAGCGCGAAGCGCCCGGCCGGCTGTTGGCCGGCCGTGACGGCACGCGCCTCGGTCACGAGGTTCAGGATCTTGCCGGTGTAATCGAGGAAGATCCGCCCCGCCTGCGACAGCGACAGCCGGTTCTTCTCGCGCGTGAACAGGTCCACGCCCAGTTCTTCCTCGAGTTGCTTGATGCGGGTGGTCAGATTCGACGGCACCCGGTGCACGGCCTGGGCGGCGGCCGCGATGCTGCCGTGGCGGGCGACGGCCTGAAACATTTCCAGCTGGACGAGATCCATGTCGACGTTCTCGAAACGTGAATGATTTGCTCAAAACTATTCAGTTTCATTGAGCGATGGCCGAGCTTACACTGCCCCCCATCGAATGCCAACGGAGATCACCATGAGCCAAGCCGCACCTGTTTTTCGCTCCATCAGCCCGCTCGACGGCAAGGAAATCGCCACCTATCCGGTGCAGGGGCCGGACGATCTGGAACAGGCCCTGCAACGCACCGCGGCCGCCTTCGGCGAATGGAAGCGCCGCTCGATCGAGGCGCGCGGCGCGGCGCTGAAGCGGCTCGGCCAGGCGCTGCGCGCCGATGCGCAGCGGATCGCCGAAACGATCACGCTCGAAATGGGCAAGCCGATCAAGCAGGCGCTGGCCGAAGTCGAGAAGTCGGCCGGCGTGTGCGACTGGTACGCCGAGCATGCGGGCGACTTCCTGGCCCCGGAGCCGACGCTCGTCGAGGGCAACAAGGCACGCATCGAATACCGTCCGCTCGGGCCGGTGCTGTCGATCATGCCGTGGAATTTCCCGATCTGGCAGGTGGTGCGTGGCGCGGTGCCGGCGCTCGCCGCCGGCAACACCTATGTGCTCAAGCACGCGCCGAACGTGCTCGGCTCGGCCAACCTGCTGCGCGAGGCGTTCGAGCGCGCCGATTTCCCGGCCGGCGTGTTCGAGCTGGTGAATCTGTCGAACGAGCTGGTGTCGGCGGCGATCGCCGATCGGCGCATCGCCGCCGTCACGGTGACGGGCAGCGTGCGCGCCGGCTCGGCGATCGGCGCGCAGGCGGGCGCGGCGCTGAAGAAGTGCGTGCTCGAACTGGGCGGCTCCGATGCGTTCATCGTGCTGGCGGACGCCGATCTCGACCTGGCCGTGGCGGCCGCCGTGGCCGGGCGCTTCCAGAACTCGGGCCAGGTGTGCGCGGCGGCCAAGCGTTTCATCGTCGAGGCGCCGGTGCTCGACGCGTTCACGGCGCGCTTCGTCGAGGCCGTCAAGTCGCTGCGCATGGGCGACCCGCGCGATCCCGACAACTACGTCGGCCCGATGGCCCGCTACGACCTGCGCGACGAACTGCACGCCCAGGTCGAGCGCACGCTGGCCGAAGGCGCCACGCTGCTGGTGGGCGGCGCCAAGGTGGCAGGCGAGGGCAACTACTACCAGCCGACCGTGCTGACCGGCGTGACGCCCGCCATGACCGCGTTCCGCGAGGAACTGTTCGGGCCGGTGGCGTCGATCATCCGCGCCGAGGATGCCTCACATGCCGTGCAACTGGCCAACGACAGCGATTTCGGCCTGACGGCGTCGGTGTTTACGGCCGATGCGGCGCTGGCCGAATCGATCACGCGCGAGCTCGAGGTGGGCGGCGTGTTCATCAACGGCTACAGCGCCAGCGACGTGCGCGTGGGCTTCGGCGGCGTCAAGAAGAGCGGTTTCGGCCGCGAGCTGTCGCACTTCGGCCTGCGCGAGTTCTGCAACGC
>NZ_BAAILN010000092.1:312307-317237 GCF_054589155.1 Burkholderia sp. 3C | reverse complement strand
GCCGCCGCGAACGTTCGCCGTTCGCGGCGGCCGGTTGTCGATCCGGCATGTCATGTTGGTTGCTTCCGGTGTCAGCCGAACGGTCGCGCGATTCGGGTCACGCTTGCTTGCCGCGCGACGGCCTCGGCACCGCGCTGAACCCGGCGGTCCGTCAACGTGAGGGTGCCATGATGCGCAAGTCGCATTAAGCTGGCGGCGCGTTCTCTGTTTGATACTGACCGACACCCATCGACACCCACCGACAACGACCCCGATCGAGACAATCCCATGAGCATCCTCACCCCCGCACTGCGCACCCGACTGGAAACGATCAGCACGGCCACGCTGGCCACGGCGCTCTACAAGCGCGGCCTGCGCAATCAGGTCATCCAGGGCGTGACGCCGCTCCAGCGCCTCGCCAGGAGCATGGTGGGCGAGGCGTTCACGCTGCGCTACATTCCGGCCCGCGAGGATCGCAACCCGCTCGAAGTGTTTCGCAATCCAGAGCATCCGCAGCGCAAGGCGGTGGAAACCTGCCCGCCGGGCGCGGTGCTCGTGATGGACAGCCGCAACGATCCGCGCGCGGCCTCGGCCGGCGCCATCCTGGTCACGCGCCTGATGAAGCGCGGCGTGGCCGGCGTGGTGACCGACGGCGGCTTTCGCGACGCCGATGAAATCTCGCGCACCGAGATCCCGGCGTTCCATCAGCGCCCGTCGGCGCCGACCAATTTGACGCTGCACGAGGCGCTCGACATCAACGTGCCGATCGGCTGCGGCGGCGCGCCGGTGTTTCCCGGCGACGTGCTGGTGGGCGACAACGACGGCGTGATCGTGATCCCCGCGCACCTGGTCGAGGAGATCACGGCGGAGGCGCACGACATGACGGCGTTCGAGGATTTCGTCATGGAGCGGGTGCGGGACGGCGACACGATCATCGGGCTGTATCCGGCTACCCATCCGGACACGCTGGAGAAGTTTGCGGCTTGGCGAGGTCGCAACGGGCGCTGATCGGGACAGGTCGAGCGCAATCGTGGCGGGCGCCGATCGTGTTGGCCCGGCGCAGGCGGGCGTGATGCCGCGTTCGAGCGAGGCCGGGGTGCGGCGAATCGTGGCGGCTTCGTCGGCTTGGGGTGCCCGGATGGTTCTCTATCGGGACAAATTACCGGTCGGCATTGTTTTAGTCCCAAATTGGGACTAAAATGCACGGCATGCGAATTGTTGCCAAAAGAACCCTCCTGACCTTCATCCAGCGCCACGCGCAGTCCGAGCAGCAGTTGCTGGCATGGCATGCGGAAGCGGCAAAGGCGAACTGGAAGACTCCGCAGGATATTAAGAATCAGTACGCCAGCGCCAGCTTCGTTGGCAAGAATCGGGTGGTGTTCAACATCAAGGGTAATGACTTTCGATTGATCGTCGCGGTGGCGTACCAGATCGGCGTGGCGTACGTAAAGTTCGTCGGCACGCATGCTGAATACGACAAGGTGGACGCTGCGACCGTGGAAATGGAGTAACGATATGGACATTCAACCGATTAGAACCGAGGCAGATTACGAGGCCGCACTGAAGGTGGTGTCCGCGCTCGTTGATGCCGATCCGGCGCCTGGCACGCCCGAAGGGGATCAACTCGAAATTCTCGCGATCCTCGTCGAGAAGTACGAGGCCGAGCATTTCCCGATGTCGGCGCCGACGCCGGTCGAGGCTATCCGATTCCGGATGGAACAGGCCGGCCTGTCGGTGCCCGACATGCAGCCGTACATCGGCAACAGCAACCGCGTGTACGAGGTGCTCGCCGGACGGCGTGCGTTGAGCCTCACCATGATTCGCAAGCTACGTGATGGATTGCACATTCCTGCCGATGTACTGATCGGGACCACGTAACGCAAACGGCGCCGAAGCGCCGTTTTTTATGTCGAGGCTGGTTTCGACAGCCCGCGGACGTGCCCACACACCCAAGGTGCTGAAGAAAAATGCTGACCTCCGGGATAGGTACGATTTCCCTCGGGCAGTCCGACGAGACACATCCGCTTTTCTCGCCGTCAACCATTCGTAAGTAAGTCGTCACGCCACGCCCATCGCTCCGATAAGCAAAGACGAATAAGTCATTTCCCGTGGTTCGGTACGGATTCCATACTGATTCGTTGAACCGGGCGCGCCCTGCAACACGCTGCGCGCTTCCGGTTCGCCACCCGCACGCCATCCGCTGCGCTGCGGGCAAGACACATTCACAGGGGAATGCACCATGAGCGATTCGACCATCGCGAGCACACGCCGCGGCGACGCCGCCGCGCAAACGAACGGGAGCCGGCCATTCGGCACCGAGGACTGGTGGGCCGTGGCGATCGGCCTGTTCGCGATCGTGGCCGCCTATCTGCTGTTCGCGACCGGCGCCAGCATCAAGGTGCTGGCCGTGGCGCCGGCCAAATGGGCCTCGCTGCCGCAACTCGGCGCCGATCTGGCCGCGCACGCGACCGGTTACGTCGCGCTGTTCGTGGCGTTCGCCGTGGTGTTTTCGGTGGCGATCGCGGCGCTGAAGCTGCCGGTCGCGCAATTCGTGCCCGGCTTCCTCGTGATCTTCGTGGCGTCGGCCGTGATCTTCGCGATCGGCGCGTGGGCGCAGGCGTCCACCTACAACCTCGAACCGCCGCTGATCGCGCTGGTGCTCGGCCTGATCGTGTCGAACCTGTTCACGCTGCCCGCGTGGCTGGCGCCGGCGCTGCGCGTGGAGTTCTACATCAAGGTCGGCATCGTGCTGCTCGGCGCGACGCTGCCGTTGACGCTGATCGCCTGGGCCGGCCCGGTGGCGGTCGGGCAGGCCACCATCGTGTCGCTCGTGACGTTCTTTGTGATCTACGCGGTGGCCCGCGCGCTGAAGCTCGATCGCCGGTTCGCGGCCGTGCTCGGCGTGGGCGGCGCGGTGTGCGGCGTGTCGGCCGCGATCGCGATCGCCGGGGCGGTGCGCGCGCGTCGTGAGCAGGCTTCGGTGGCGATCACGCTGGTGGTGATCTGGGCGATCGTGATGGTGTTCGCGCTGCCCGGCATCTCGCGCGCGCTCGGCCTGCCGACCGGCATCGCCGGCGCGTGGATCGGCACCTCGGAATTCGCCGACGCGGCCGGCATCGCCGCCGCGCAGGCCTACGGCGATTTCGCGCGCCATGCGCCGGGCGTGGTGGCCGGCGCGCCCGATGCGTCGCTGCAGGCGTTCGTGCTGATGAAGGTGGTGGGCCGCGACATCTGGATCGGCATCTGGGCGTTCGTGCTCGCGATCGTCGCGACCACGCGCTGGGATCGCGAGGAAGGCGGCAGCGAGGTGCGCGTGCGTACCGGCGCGGGCGAGATCTGGCGGCGTTTCCCGAAGTTCGTGATCGGCTTCGTGGTCGCGTCCGCGCTCGTCACGTGGATCGCCTCGCATTACTCGCTGGCCGATTACCGCAGCGTCGTCACGCCGGCGTTCGTCGCGCCGATCACGGCGCTGCGCACCTGGGCGTTTACGTTCTGCTTCCTGAGCATCGGGCTGACGACGCGCTTCGCGTCGCTGTCGACGGCCGGCGTGAAGCCGTTGATCGCGTTCACGGCGGGCGTGGCGGTCAATATCGTGATCGGCTACGTGCTGTCGGTGCACGTGTTCGCGTCGTATTGGGCGTCGCTCGGTCAATGAACGCGTTCGCGGCCATTCCGCCCGGCGCCCATTGCGGGCGCTGCGTGCATCGCGCCGACGACCGTGCGCTGCTGGAAGCGCGGATCGGCGGGCTCGCGTCGTTCGGCTCGGCTTATGGCGAAAGCGTCGGCGACAGCCGGCTGTGTCTCAAGCTCGACCGGCTGGTGTCGCCCGGCGATGCGTGTCGGGAGTTTGTCGAGCGGGCGGCGTGAGGCGATGTGTGCGAACCGCTCAGGCCGCTGGGGCCTGAGGCTCGGCTGGCCGATGCCGCTCGGAGATGTGTGTCGTCGGTTCGTCGAGTGCGCAGCGTGAGCCACTATCCGCGAACCGCTCGGCCCGCCGGCCCGAGGCTCGACTGGCGCATGCCGCCCGATGATGCGTGCCGCGAGTTCGTCGGGCACGCGGCGTGAGCCGTTATCGACATATCGCTCGGGCCGCCGGTTGCCGGCTCGACAAGGCCATCCAATAGCGTTCGAGACATCGCGCCCATGAGGACGCGCGAGGCGTCCTCATGCCAACCGCCGTGACACGGCTCAGGGCGTCGCCCCCGAAGCCGCCGCGACGGTCGCCGCCTTCCCGGCTTGCGCCGGTTCCGGCGGCGTCCCCATTGCCTGGAACAGCCGCGCCGTATCGGCGAGCCGCGAGCCGGTCGCGCGGATCGCGTCGAGCTGCGCGTTGCGGTATTGCTGCTCGCTGCTGCGTCCGGCCGACGGCGGCAGCGCGCCGAGCCGCACGCGCGCGGCCGTGTCGTCGGATGCGCCGCGCGCGGCCTCGGCGGCGCGGCTCGACGCGTCGAGCGCTTGCGCGTCGTTGTCGAGCGCGGCCAGCGAGTCGGCCACGTTCTGGAACGCCGTCAGCACGGTCGCCTTGTATTGCTCGACCGCCGCCGCGTAGCTGGCCTGCGCCGCGCGCCGCTGCGCGAGCAGCGCGCCGCCATGAAACAGCGGCTGACTCAGCGAGGCCCCCACGCTCCAGATTCCGCCGATGCCCGACAGCGCCGCGGGCCAACTGAACCCGGCCTGGCCGAGCGAGGCCGACAGCGAGATCTGCGGGAACATCTGCGCGGTGGCGACGCCCACGGCGGCGGCCGCCGCCTGCAGCGATGCATCGGCCGCACGAATGTCGGGCCGCGTTTCGAGCAAGGTGGACGGCACCGCCACCGGCACGCTCTCGGGCAAGTGCAGGTCGGCCAGCGCGAGATCGGCGGGCGCCTGATCGGGCGTGCGGCCGAGCAGCACCGCGAGCGCGTGGCGCGCACTGAGCCATTGCTGGCGCAGCGCAGGCAACGACGCTTCG
>NZ_BAAILN010000092.1:311600-312240 GCF_054589155.1 Burkholderia sp. 3C | reverse complement strand
CGTTCAGCATGTCGGCGCGCGAGGCCGAACCGAGCCGGTTGCGCCGCACGGCGTCGTCGGCCTGCGCGCGGGCCAGCGCCACGAGTCGTTCGGTGGCCTGCACCTGCTCGGCCAGCGCGGCCGACGTGATGGTGGCCGTGACGATGTTGGCCGCCAGCGCACGTCGCGCCGAATCGAGCTGGAACGCGGTCACGTCCACGCGCTTCTGCAATTCGCGGTTCGCGAAGCGCGACGCGCCGAACAGGTCGATCGTGTAGCTGGCCTGCAACTGACCTTCGAACAGGTTGTAGAGCGCGGTGGGCGGTCCGAGGTTCGGCACGCCGAGGCCGCGCTGGCGCGCAGTCTGGCCGCCGAGATCGATCGACGGCAGCAGCGAGCTGCCGATCTGCGCGCGCAACTGCTCGCGTGCGGCTTGCAGCGCATGCGTGGAGGCCGCCAGCGTCGGGCTGGCGCGCAGCCCTTCGTCGACCAGCGCGTCGAGCTGCGGCGAGCGATAGTGCTTCCACCACTCGGGCACCGGCTGCGCGCCCACCTCGAAGCGCTGGGCCACGCCCTGCGCGGCGACGGTTTGCACCGGCAGCGGCTCGGCGCCGTAGTGGGCCGGCGAGGGCATCGCCGGCGGCTTGCCGCTCGGCGCGAA
>NZ_BAAILN010000092.1:307114-311486 GCF_054589155.1 Burkholderia sp. 3C | reverse complement strand
GGTGGAGGCGGCCGCCGCCACCGCGAGCGGGCGCAGCGTCCGACGAAGCGCGTGGCGTGCGTGGCGCAGGCTCCTGGCGCGGCTTGAAAGGCGTTGCATCATCGTCAGGCTCCGTGAGGCGTGGCGGACGGCGGCGGCGTGCGGTTCGCATCGTCCTCGCGTTCGTTCGATTTGACGCGGAACCAGGTCGCGTAGAGCGCCGGCAGATAGAACAGCGTCAGCACGGTCGCGCTGCTGATGCCGCCCATCAGCGCGGTGGCCATCGGTCCGAAGAAGTTCGAGCGCAGCAGCGGGATCAGCGCCAGCACGGCGGCCGCGGCGGTCAGCGTGATCGGCCGGAAGCGCCGCACGGTGGCGCCGACGATCGCGTCGAAGCGCTTGTGCCCGCCGGCGATGTCCTGCTCGATCTGGTCGACCAGGATCACCGAGTTGCGCATGATGATGCCGAACATGGCGATCACGCCGAGCATCGCCACGAAGCCGAACGGCTGGCCGAACAGCAGCAGCGTGGCGGCCACGCCGATCAGGCCGAGCGGGGCGGTCAGCACCACCATCAGCACCCGCGAGAAGCTCTGCAACTGGATCATCAGCAGCGTCAGCACGGCGATCGCGAGCAGCGGCATCTGCGCATTGATCGAGGCCTGCGCCTTGCCGCTTTCCTCCACCGAGCCGCCGATCTCGATCCGGTAGCCGACCGGAAGTTGCGCGCGCAACGTATCGAGCTGCTTGTCGATGGTCTTGGTGACGTCGATGCCCTGGGCGCCGGCGCGTACGTCGGATTGCACGGTGATGGTGGGCTGGCGGTCGCGTTCCCACACCACGCCGTATTCGAGCGTGTTGCGGAACTGGCCGAGCGAGCCGAGCGGCACCGGGCCGTTCGGGGTGGGCATCGCGAGCGTGGCGAGCCGCGACGGATCGATGCGTTCGGCCTTCGGCGCGCGCAGGTCCACGGCGATCAGCTTGTCGCGTTCGCGATACTGCGTGACGGTGGTGCCTTGCAGCGTCATGGCGAGGAAGCTCGACACGTCCTGCGACGTCACGTTCAGGTCGCGCGCCTTCTTCTGGTCGAGCTCGAAGCGCACCGAGCGTTCGGCCGGCTCGTCCCAATCGAACTGCACGTTGAACGAACGCGGGTCCTGGCGCACTTGAGCGGCCACCTTCTCGGAGATCGCACGCACCGTGGCGATGCTGTCGCCGCTCACGCGGAACTGCACCGGGTAGCCGACCGGCGGCCCGTTCTCGAGCCGCGACAGGCGCCAGCGGATCGCCGGGAAGTGATCGCGCAGCTCGCCGCCGAGCCAGGTCGCCAGCTTCTCGCGTTCCTTGACCGATTTCGCCGTCACCACCAGTTGCGCGAAGTTCGGCTGCTGCAACTGCTGGTCGAGCGGCAGGTAGAAGCGCGGCGCGCCGGTGCCGACGAAGCTGACCGTGTGATCGATCTCGGGCCGGCCGGCCAGCGCCTTTTCGAGCAGCTTGGTCTGCTGCAGCGTGGCCGCGAACGACGCGCCCTCGGGCAGCCGCACGTCGACCAGCAGCTCGGGGCGGTCCGAACTCGGGAAGAACTGCTGCGGAATCTGCGAGAAGCCGAACAGCGCCACCACGAACAGCGCCACCGTGATGCCCAGCACCACGAAACGCCGCTCGATGCACCAGCCGATCCAGCCGCGCAGGCGCGCGTAGAAGCGCGTGTCGTAGATGTCGTGCGCTTCGTGATGGTCGTCGTGATGCGCCTCGTCGTGCGCGCCGGCCTGCGAAGGCTCGCGCTTGCGCTCCGGCAGCAGGTGATAGCCGAGCAGCGGGATCAGCACCACGGCCGCGATCCACGAGGCGATCAGCGCGATCGCCGACACCTCGAAGATCGAGCGCGTGTATTCGCCGGTGCTCGATTGCGCGAGCGCGATCGGCAGAAAGCCCGACACTGTGACGAGCGTGCCGGTCAGCATCGGGAACGCCGTGCTGGTATAGGCGAACGCGGCGGCGCGGGTGCGGCTGAAGCCTTGCTCCAGCTTCACGGCCATCATCTCGACGGCGATGATCGCGTCGTCCACCAGCAGCCCGAGCGCCAGCACCAGCGTGCCGAGCGACACCTTGTGCAGGCCGATGCCGAACAGGTACATGAACAGCGCCGTGATGGCCAGCACGATCGGAATCGAGATCACCACCACCATGCCGGTGCGCAGCCCGAGCGACACCAGGCTCACCACCAGCACGATGCCGATCGCCTCGGCCACCGCTTCGAGGAAGTCGTCGACCGAATGCGACACGGCCAGCGGCATGCTCGACACCTCGGTCAGCTTGAGGCCGGCCGGCAGTTGCGTGCGCAACTGCGTGGCGGTGGCTTCGAGCGCCTTGCCGAGCCGGATCACGTCGCCGCCGGGCTGCATCGTCACGCCGATGCCGAGCACCGGGTGGCCGTTCGAGCGCATCTGCGTGACGGGCGGGTCATCGTAGCCGCGCTTGACGGTGGCGAGGTCGCCGAGCCGGAACGTGCGGCCGTTGATGCGCACCACCATGTCGGCCAGTTGCTCGACCGTGCCGAACTGGCCGCTCGGGCGGATGTAGACGCGATCGTTCGAGGTGGTCAGCACGCCTGACGATGCCACCGCGTTCTGGTCGTTGATCGCCTGGCCCAGCTGGGTGGGCGAGATGCCGAGCCGCGTGAGCCGCGCATTGTCGATCTCGACGTAGATCCGCTGATCGGGGTCGCCGAAGTAATCGACCTTGCCCACGCCGGGCACGCGCAGCAGCACGGTGCGCAGCTGATCGGCGTAGTCGTGCAGTTGCGCGGCCGAGTAGCCGTCGCCGTCGAGCGTCCAGATATTGGTGTAGACGTCGCCGAATTCGTCGTTGAAGAACGGGCCCTGCACGCCCTGCGGCAGCGTGGTGGAAATGTCGCCCACCTTCTTGCGGATCTGGTACCAGGTTTCGGGCACGTCCTTGACCGGCGCCGAATCCTTCATCGTGAAGAAGATCATCGATTCGCCGGGGCGCGAATAGCTGCGCACGAAATCGATGGCCGGCGTTTCCTGGAGCTTGCGGCCGATCCGGTCGGTCACCTGTTCCTGCACCTGGCGCGCGCTCGCGCCGGGCCAGAACGTGCGGATCACCATCACGCGAAACGTGAACGGCGGGTCTTCCGATTGCGCCAGGCGCGTGTAGGCCAGGATGCCCGCGAGCGTCGCGAGCACGATCAGGTAGACCACCAGCGCCTGATGGCGCAGCGCCCAGGCCGACAGGTTGAAACGGCTTTCCTCGCGTTCGCTCATGACGCGCCGTCCTCTGCATGCAGCGGTGCCACCGCGCGCACCTTCTCGCCGGCGCTCACGGTATGCACGCCTTGCTGCACCACGCGCTCGCCGGCCTGGATGCCCTGCGACACGGTGATGGTGTTCTCGCCGTAGCGCGTGACCGTCACGCGGCGCAGTTCGAGCGTGTCGTCCTTTCGCAGCACCCAGACGGCCGGGTCCTGGCCCTGGTGGAACAGCGCGGTGGACGGCAGCGTGTAGCGCGCGCCGTCGGCCGGCGTGCCGGCCAGCGCGACGTCGGCGGTCATGCCGAGCTTGACGGCCGGGGTGGGGTTCTCGAGCGTGAGCCGCACGCGATAGGTACGGCTTTGCGGATCGGCGGCCGGCGCGATTTCGCGCACGCGCGCCGTCAGGCGCTGGCCCGGCAGCGCCGGCAGCGTGACGGCCGCCTCGTGGCCGGGCTTGAGCAGCGCGAGCGTGGCCTCGGGCACGTCCGTCACCACGTCCACCTCGCCCGACCAGGCCAGTTGATAGACGGCCTGCCCGGCCGACACGTTCTGGCCGGTGTCGGCCTGCTCGGCCGTGATGTAGCCGGCGTGATCGGCCACCAGCGTCGTGTACTGAAGCTGGTTCTTCGAGAGCGCGAGCTGCTGCGCGGCCTGATCGCGCTGGGCGTGGGCCGACGCATAGGCGTTCTCGGTCTGTTCGAGCTGGGCGGGGGCGATCAGGTTTTCGCGGGCCTGGGCGCGGTCGCGCTCGACCTGCTGCTGCGCGTAGGTCAGCGCATGCGTGGCGGAGTCGAGCTGCGCCTGCGCGCTGGCCGCGTTCTTTTCGGAATCCGACGGATCGAGGTGGGCGACCACCTGACCCTGCTTGACGGTGTCGCCGAGCCGCACGCTGCGCTCGATGATCTTGCCGGCCACGCGGAACGACAGCGGCGTGGCGTAGCGCGGCTCGACATCGCCGGGCAGCGTGGCGGCGAGCGTCGCGCCGTCGGCGCTGACCGGCGTGGCCACCACCGGGCGCGGGGCGGGCGGCGGCCCGTTGTCCTTCGGATGACATGCTGCGACGAGCAGCGCGGCGCCGATGACGACGACTGCGCGGGGTCCGGATGCGTTCACGGCAAC
>NZ_BAAILN010000092.1:305222-307003 GCF_054589155.1 Burkholderia sp. 3C | reverse complement strand
AACCGGCGCCAGGCGCCGGCCGCAACGAGCGGCGGCGCCCGCCGCGACGGCCTGTCGGGCCGGCGGCGAACGCCTGTATCTCGAAAACAGCGATGCATTCTAATACACAGTTGTATCTGAATGCAAAGCTGGATCTTCCGAAATTTGGTGCTAGACTTCGCGCCATGAAACCGAAGCGCTTGACCCGCGAACAGAGCAAGGACCAGACGCGCGAGCGCCTGCTCAGTTCCGCGAACACGATATTTACGAAGAAGGGCTATGTCGCGGCGAGCATCGAGGACATCGCGGCCGCCGCCGGCTACACGCGCGGCGCGTTCTATTCGAACTTCGGCGGCAAGGCCGAGCTGCTGCTCGAATTGCTGAAGTGCGATCACGAGGCGATGCGCGCCGAGCTGCAGCAGATCTTCGATTCGGGCGGCACGCGCGACGAAATGGAAGCCCGCGCGCTGACGTTCTACAGCCAGTTCATCCGTTTGAATCCGGCCTTCATGCTGTGGGCCGAAGCCAAGCTGCAAGCCGCGCGCGACGCGAAATTCCGCACCCGCTACATCGCGTTCATGCGCGAGAAGATCCAGGACATGGCCGCCACCATCGAGCTGTTCGCCGAGCGCGCGGGCACGCCGCTGCTGCTGCCGGCCGAGCAGCTCGCGGTGGGCTTGATGGGCTTGTGCGACGGCATCCAGGCGATCCACCAGGCCGATCCGCAGTTCGTGTCGCTCGAAATGACCGAAGCCACGCTCGGTGGCTTCTTCGCGCGCGTGGTGCTCGGGCGCTCGCCCGGCTGAACGCGCCGAATGTGCGCAGAGCGGCCGCCGCGCCGCTTCGCATGCTTTCGAATTCCCGACTTTTTCGCTTGTCCTGCCGGACGGCTGCCGCTCAACGGTTCCCGTTCAGGCGGCGGTACGCGTCGAGCAGCGACGTCTTGTAGACCACCCCGGCCAGCATCGGATTCGCCGCCGATTCGATCACCGGCAGCCGTTCGCCCTGGAAGCACATGAAGTGCTCGAGCGCCGTGCCGAGCGGCATGTCGGGCGTGAGCAGCGGAAACGGCGTGTGGGTGTAGTCGGCCGCCGTCTTGTGCTGCGTGTCGCGGCCTTCGAGCAGGTCCGACGTGATGTCCTTGAGCGCCACCGCGCCGCGAAATGTCTCGTCGGCGTCGGTCACGTACAGGTACTTGACCGGATATTCGAGGAACACGCGCGTCATTTCGGCCACCGTGGCGTCGGGATGCACCACGGTTTGCGCCGGCTGGATCAGCGCGCGCATCTGCGTGGATTTCAGCCGCAGCCGTTCTTCCTCGTCGCGATGGCGGCGCAGCGTGATTTCGTACATCGAGGTCTGGCCGAGCGCGCGCGCCGCGAAGTAGGCCACCACGCACGACACCATCAGCGGCAGCACCACCTGATAGCTCAGTGTCATCTCGAAGATCATGATGATCGCCATCAGCGGCGCCTGCGTGGCGCCCGCCATGAACGCGCCCATGCCGACGATCGCATACGCGTAGGACGCCGATACATGCCCCGGCAGCAGCATCTGCATGCCGAGCCCGAACAGCGAGCCGGCCGCCGCGCCCACGAACAGCGTGGGCGTGAAGATCCCGCCGACCGCGCCCGAGCCCGCGGTGGCCGCGGTGGCCAGCAGCTTGAACACCATCACGATCACCAGCGCCTGCCAGGTCCACGGCGCATGCAGGATCGAGTTCACGACGCTGTAGCCGTTGCCCCAGACGTCCGGCACCCAGATCGAGATGACGCCCACCACCAGGCCGCCCAGCGCGAGCC
>NZ_BAAILN010000092.1:288341-305114 GCF_054589155.1 Burkholderia sp. 3C | reverse complement strand
GCTTGCGGAACTGCGATTTCGAGGCGGCCAGCAGGCGCAGGAACTGCGGCGCGGCCGCGCCGCACAGCAGGCCGAGCGCGACGAACGCCACCACCTCGATGCCGGTGACGGCCGGGAACACCGGCATTTCGTATGGCGGCTTGTAGCCGGCGAATTCGCGCATCGTGATGTTGGCCACCACCGAGGCGACCAGCATCGGCCCGAAGCTTTCCATCGAGATCGCGCCCAGCACGATCTCGCCCACGAAGAACGCGCCCGCGATCGGCGCGTTGTAGGCCGAGGTGATGCCGGCCGCCGCGCCGCAGGCCACCAGCAGCCGCAGGCGCGGCGGATCGAAGCGCGCGACGCGCCCCACCAGCGACGCAGCCAGCGCGGCGAGCTGCACCATCGGGCCTTCGCGGCCGATCGAGCCGCCGCTGCCGATGGTCAGCAGCGACGACGCGCTGCGCCAGAGGCTGTCCTTGACGGGCACGATGCCGTCGCCGAGTGCGACCGCTTCCATGTAGTCGACGCCGCCCGATTTCTTGGCGCTGCCACGCTGCGCGAACAGCAGCACGCAACCGGCCAGGAAGCCGCCCGCGGCCGGCAGCCAGACGCGCACCTGCCACGGCAGCCGCTTGGCCATCTCGACGAAGCTGCCGCTCGAACCGGAAACGAGGCGCTGGATGGTATCGATGCCCTCGCGGAACAGGATCGTCGCGAAGGCGCCGCTGATGCCGGCGATCACCGACCAGATCAGCATCGTGTGGGCATCGGACAGGCGGAACAGGGTTTGGGCGCGCGTGCGCAGCTTCAGCAGAAAGGACAGCACGAGGTGGTGGGGAGCGCGGAGAAAGTCGAGGGCAAGGATAGCACCGCGCCGCGCCGGCCGGACGGTTCCGGCGGGCGCGGCGCGGGCAGCGAGGTGGGCTGCGGGGCGAGGGGTGCGGCGCTCCTCAGCCAAGCCAGCGCTCGACGAGCCAGGTGATGCCGAAACCGCCGACGATCAACCACAGGTAGAGCACGAAGCCGGCCGTCAGCGCACGCGGGCCGGCGGCGCGAATCTGGGCGAAGCGCGTTTCGATGCCGAGCGCCGTCATGGCCATGGTCAGGGCGAACGTGTCGAGCGTGTTCAGCGTGTGGACCGCCTGCTCCGGCAGCACGCCGAGCGAGTTGATCACGACGAAGCCGAGGAAGCCGAGCGCGAACCACGGCACCGCGAGCTTGCGCTTGCCGTGGCCGGCCGCTGCGCCGCTGGCCGAACGCGACGAATGCGCGAGCCACGCGCCGAGCACCAGCAGCACCGGCACCAGCAGCATCACGCGCGTCATCTTGACGATGGTGGCGGTGTGCACCACCTGCGCATCGACGCCGCTGGCCGCGCCCACCACCTGCGCGACCTCGTGGATCGTGCCGCCGAAGTAGAGGCCCAGGCCCTGCGCGTCGAGCGGAATCCAGCCGGCGTGATAGGCGAGCGGATAGGCGAACATCGAGAGCGTGCCGAACAGCACCACGCTGCCGACCGCCATCGCGCTCTGGTGCGGCTTCGATTGCAGCGTCGATTCGAACGCGAGCACCGCCGCCGCGCCGCAGATCGCGCTGCCGGCCGCCGTCAGCATGGCCGTGTCGCGATCGAGCTTGAGCAGCCGGGTGCCGACCCAGGTGCCGATCACGAGCGTGCTGACCACCATCAGCACTGAGACCGCCAGCCCCGGCAGCCCGACCTGGGCGATTTCCTGCAGGCTCACGCGCAGGCCGAAGAACGCCACCGCGATGCGCAGCAGCTTGCGCGCCGAGAAATTGATGCCGGCGGCCCAGCTTTCCGGCATGCCGTCGCGCAGCGCGTTGCCGTAGACGGTGCCCGCGATGATGCCGACGATCAGCGGCGACAGGCCGAGCCGCTCGATGGCCGGCAGCCCGGCGAGACTGGTGACGGCGGCGGCGAACAGGGCGACGAACAGCACGCCGTTCAGCTGGCCGCGCATGGACGGCGCGGCGGCGTGCGGCAGGGTGGGGTGGGCGGTGGACATGAGGCGGGCGATTCCGGGTGTCGATGCGATGGGCCCAATCCTAATTTGGATATATCGATATGAAAAATTGTGATTAGTGACATCAACTATCGGAAATTCTGATATTTTCTCGGCATGACCCCGGATCAACTGATAACGTTCGCTACCGTCGCCGAGCTGCGCAACATCAGCCGCGCGGCCGATGCGCTGCATCTGTCGCAGCCCGCCGTGTCGGGCCAGTTGCGCCAGTTGCAGGACGAGTTCGGCGAGCCGCTCTATGTGCGCGACGGCCGCGGCGTGCGGCTCACGCCGGTGGGCGAGGCGCTCGCGCCGCTGGCCGCGCAGGTGCGCGACGCCTACGGGCAGGCGCGTGCGTTTCGCGACGCGGTGCGCGGCGTCGAGCGCGGCACGCTGCGGATCGGCGCCAGTTCGACGCCGGCCAGCTACCTGCTGCCTTACCTGATCGCCGCGTTCCGGCCGCTCGCGCCGGCCGTGGTGGTCCAGACCATGACCGGCAACACCGCCGACGTGGTGGCGGCGCTCGCTTCGCTCGATCTCGCGCTGATCGAGGGGCCGCCCGGCGAATCGCTGCCGGCCGGCACCGCCGTGCACAGCTGGCACGAGGACGAGATCGTCGCGATCGTGCCGGCCTCGCATCCGCTCGCGGCGGCGCCCGAGGCGCCGGTGTCGCTCGAGGTGCTGGCCGCCTCGCCGCTGGTGCTGCGCGAGGCCGGCTCGGGCGTGCGGCAACTGGTCGAGCGCGCCTTCGCGCGGGCCGGCGTGCCGGTGCGGGTGGCGCTGGAGATTGCGGGCGTGGAGGCCGTCAAGGAGGCCGTGCGGGCGGGGATGGGCGTCGGTTTCGTGTCGGCCATGTCGCTGCGCGGCGATGCGGCGCTGATCAAGCGCCCGATCGCGCCGCAGCCGCTGGTGCGCCGCTTCTCGATCCTGGTGCCGCATGCGGCCACGCCGTCGCGCGTCGCCGCACGGTTCCTGGAAATGAGCCTGGCCTGGCAGGGCGCCTGACGGCCGCGTCGTCGTTTTATCCGGCCCGATTTCTCCGATTCATCCCCTAGGGATTTTCTCTATGGCCGCCGCCCGGGCCGAAGCGCACCATTCGCGTCATCGAATGGAACCGGTTCCAGGGCGAGGTGCCCGGAGCCACACAACGAGAGACAAGCAGACATGGCACACATCGTGATCGTCGCCAGCGCGTTCGGTGTCGAGGCGATTCGCCGCGACGGGCATCGCGCCTTCGTGGCGCACGCGGCGCAGGCGGGCGCCTCGGGCTTCGAGGTGCGGCGCGAGCTGTTCGCGTCCGACGACGACGCCAGCCCGGCCGCGCTCGCCGCGCTCGGCCTGGCGATCGCCGAGGCCGGCCTGTGGGCCGTCTATTCGACGCCGGCCAATCTGTACCGCGACGACGGCGCGCTCGATCGCGACGCGCTCGATCTGGCGCTGGCCGAAGCCGACGCGCTGGGCGCGCACTTCGTCAAATTCCAGTTGGGCGGCTTCGCCGGCGCGACGCATGCCGGCGCGATCGCCGAGGCGGCGCGCGGCGCGCGCGCGCGAATCCTGGTCGAGAACGGCCAGCTCGCGATCGGCGGCACGCTCGCGCAGTTCACCGGCCTGTTCGCGGCCCTGCGCGCCGAAGGCGCCGGCACGCTGCTCGGCATGACGTTCGACATCGGCAACTGGCTGTGGCCCGGCGAAACGCCGCTGGACGCCGCGCGCGCGCTGGCCGGGCATGTCGAATACATCCACTGCAAGGCGGTGACGGGCGAGGGCGCGCGGCGTTTCGCGGTCGCGCCGCAGCAGGCCGACCCGCTGTGCCTGCCGGTGCTGGCCGCGCTGCCGCGCGACGTGCCGCGCGGCATCGAATTCCCGTTCGATGCGACGAACCTCGCCGCCGATGCGCACCGCCGCGTGGCCTGGCTCGACGCCGCCTGATCGTCCGTTTTCCGCATTCCGAAGGAGCTTTCATCATGTCGCAGTCCCCCGTCGAGATCGTCACCTACGGCGAGGCGATGACGCTGTTCGTCGCCAATGCGCCCGGCCCGCTCGCGCAGGCCGAGCAGTTCACCAAGCGCATCGCCGGTGCCGACCTGAACGTTGCAATCGGCCTCGCGCGGCTCGGGTTCCGGGTCGGCTACGTGAGCCGCGTCGGCGACGATTCGTTCGGCCGCCATGTGCTCGACACGCTCGCGCACGAACGCATCGACGCCGCCTGCGTGACGGTGGACGGGCGCTACCGCACCGGCTTCCAGCTCAAGGCGCGCGCCGACGACGGCAGCGATCCGGACATCGAATACTTCCGCAAGGGCTCGGCCGCCAGCCACCTGTCGCTCGACGATTACGCCGCCGACTACGTGCTCGGTGCGCGCCATCTGCACCTGACCGGGGTGGCCCCGGCGATCTCGGCCACCTCGTGCGAGCTGGCGTTTCACCTGGCCCGCGAGATGCGCGCGGCCGGCAAGACGATTTCGTTCGATCCGAACCTGCGCCCGACGCTGTGGCCGTCGGCCGAGGTCATGGCGCGCACGCTCAACGAACTGGCCTCGCAGGCCGACTGGGTGCTGCCGGGCCTGGCCGAAGGCCGTCAACTGACGGGCCTCGACACGCCGGCCGAGATCGCGCGCTTCTATCTGGACAACGGCGCGCGCGCCGGCGTGGTCATCAAGCTCGGCGAGGCCGGGGCCTATTACCTGTGCGCCGACGGCCGGGAAGGCACGGTGGCCGGCGAGCGCGTGGCGCGCGTGGTCGATACGGTGGGCGCGGGCGACGGCTTCGCGGTCGGCGTGATCAGCGCCTTGCTCGAAGGCCGCCCGGTCGAGGCGGCGGTGGCGCGCGGCAACCGCATCGGCGCGCTCGCGATCCAGGTGATCGGCGATTCGGAAGGCCTGCCCACGCGCGCCGAACTCGATCGGCTGGAAACCGATGCCGAGCCGGTCGTGGCCGAGGCGCTCGCGCGATAATCGCGCCCGCGCAGCCACGAACCCGCCACGAACCCATTGCGGCGCACGACGCCGAAGGAGACAGCCCCATGCATGCCACGCTTCCGGTCCGCCGCTGGTGGAAGATCATGCCGATCGTGTTCATCACGTACAGCCTCGCATATCTCGATCGCGCGAATTTCGGCTTCGCGTCGGCCGCCGGCATCAACCAGGATCTCGGCATCGGCAAGGATCTGGCCTCGCTGATCGGCGCGCTGTTCTTCCTCGGCTACTTCTTCTTCCAGATTCCCGGTGCGATCTACGCGGAGCGCCGCAGCGTCAAGCGGCTGGTGTTCTGGAGCCTGATTCTGTGGGGCGGCTGCGCTGCGCTCACCGGCGTGATCGACAACATCCCGTCGCTGATGGCGATCCGCTTCGCGCTCGGCGTGGTCGAGGCGGCCGTGATGCCGGCCATGCTGATCTACATCAGCAACTGGTTCACCAAGCACGAGCGCTCGCGCGCCAACACGTTCCTGATCCTCGGCAATCCGGTCACGGTGCTGTGGATGTCGGTGGTGTCGGGCTATCTGGTGCACGAGTTCGGCTGGCGCCATATGTTCATCGCCGAGGGCGTGCCGGCGGTTGTCTGGGCGATCTGCTGGTGGGTGCTGGTGCAGGACAAGCCGGCGCAGGCAAGCTGGCTCACGAGCGACGAAAAACGCGATATCGAACGCGTGCTGGCCAGCGAACAGGCCGGGCTCAAGCCGGTGCGCAACTACCGCGAGGCGTTCCGCCAGCCGGCCGTGATGATGCTGTGCGCGCAGTACTTCTGCTGGAGCATCGGCGTGTACGGCTTCGTGCTGTGGCTGCCTTCGATCGTCAAGAACGGCTCGTCGCTCGGCATGGTCGAGACGGGCTGGCTGTCGGCGCTGCCGTATCTGGCGGCCACCATCGCGATGCTGCTGGTGTCGTGGGCCTCCGACAAGCTCGATTTGCGCAAGGCGTTCGTCTGGCCGTTCCTGCTGATCGGCGCGCTCGCGTTCGCCGGTTCCTATGCGCTCGGCTCGACGCATTTCTGGCTGTCGTACTCGCTGCTGGTGGTCGCGGGCGCGGCCATGTATGCGCCGTACGGCCCGTTCTTCGCGATCGTGCCGGAGCTGCTGCCCAAGAACGTGGCGGGCGGCGCGATGGCGCTGATCAACAGCATGGGCGCGCTCGGCTCGTTCGTCGGCTCGTATTTCGTCGGCTACCTGAACGGCGCGACCGGTTCGCCCGCCGCGTCGTACGCGTTCATGAGCGTTGCGCTGGTGGCGGCCGTGGTGCTGACGCTGCTCGTCAAGCCGCAGCCCGACAGCGTGCCGCCGCTGGCTCGCACTTCCACCGGAAAATGATTCGCATGACTCACCGTATCGTTGCCTACAAGACCCTGCCCGACGACGTGCTCGCCTACCTGGAGGCGCATGCCGAGGTGATCCACGCGAACGGCGCCGAGGCGCTGGCCGCCGCGCTGGCCGATGCCGACGGCGCGATCGGCGCGAGCCTGCCCGTCACCGCCGCGATGCTCGACGGCGCGCCGAAGCTGCGCGCCTGGTCGACGATCTCGGTCGGCTACGACCAGTTCGACGTGGCGGACCTGACGCGGCGCGGCATCGTGCTTGCCCACACGCCCGACGTGCTGACCGAATCCACCGCCGACACCGTGTTCGCGCTGATCCTGGCGAGCGCGCGGCGGGTGGTCGAGCTGGCGGAATTCGTCAAGGCGGGCGAGTGGAAGAAAAGCATCGGCGAGCCGCTGTTCGGCACCGACGTGCAAGGCAAGACGCTCGGCATCGTCGGGCTCGGCCGGATCGGCGCGGCGGTGGCGCGGCGTGCCGCGCTCGGGTTCCGGATGCGCGTGCAGTACACCAACCGCAGCCCGCATGCCGAGGCCGAGGCGCAGTTCGGCGCGCGCCGCGTGCCGCTCGACGAACTGCTGGCCACTTCCGATTTCGTCTGCCTGCAGGTGCCGCTGACCGATGCCACGCGCCACCTGATCGGCGCACCCGAGCTGGCACGGATGAAGCCCGGCGCGATCCTGATCAACGCCGCGCGCGGGCCGGTGGTCGACGAGGCGGCGCTGATCGAGGCGCTGCGCGCCGGCACCATCCGCGGCGCGGGGCTCGACGTGTTCGAGCGCGAGCCGCTCGCGGCCGATTCGCCGCTGCTGGGCATGAAGAACGTGGTGGCGCTGCCGCATATCGGTTCGGCTACCGCCGAGACGCGCCACGCGATGGCCCGCAACGCGGCCGAGAACCTGATCGGCGCGCTCGACGGCACGCTGCGCGAGAACATCGTCAATCGCGAGTTGCTGGGCGGCGCGCCGGCACGGCAGGGCTGACGGCCGCGACGGCGCATGACGGGGCGCCGCGTGCAGGTCGGTCGACTGACGACTGTCCCGGCCCGGCGCGCCGTGTGCTGTGCGGCGTCCGGCTGCGTTATGATCGCGCGCTGAATGCGCGCCAAATCGCACCACAGGCTGCACCACAGGCTGCACGACGGGCTGTACGAATCGAGCGTCGCGGGCCGTCCGGCAACGTGCGCGCGCGGGCTGGCACTGCCGGCCTCGCCCCATGGAGAAACGATCAGTTGAACTGCGTATCCCGCTTCCGCCGTCGGGCCGCATGCCGCATTTTCCCGGAGACGACGCGATGACCGAGCCCCGCCCCGTGCCCGCCGCGCGCCCCGCGACGATCAGCGACGTCGCGCGCGAAGCCGGCACCGGCAAGACCAGCGTGTCGCGCTACCTGAACGGCGAGACCGGCGTGCTGTCGACCGATCTGCGCCTGCGCATCGAAGCGGCGATCGCGCATCTGAACTACCGCCCGAACCAGATGGCGCGCGGCCTGAAGCGCGGCCGCAACCGGCTGCTCGGGCTGCTGGCCGCCGACCTGACCAATCCCTACACGGTGGAAGTGCTGCAGGGCGTGGAGGCCGCGTGCCACGCGCTCGGCTACATGCCGCTGATCTGCCACGCGGCCAACGAGGCCGACATGGAGCGCCGCTACCTGCAACTGCTGACCACGTATCGCGTCGAGGGCATGATCGTCAACGCGCTCGGTGCCCACGAGGATGCGCTGATGCCGCTGCGGGGCTGCGGGATTCCGACCGTGATGGTCGATCGCCGGGTGGAGGGCTTCGATGCCGACCTGGTCGGTCTCGACAACGCCGAAGCCGTGCGCGCGGGGCTGGCGCACCTGCACGGTAACGGGTTCGGTGAAATCGTGTTCATCGTGCAGCCGTACGAGCAGGTCAGTTCGCGCCGGCTGCGCGAGGCCGCGTTCCGCGAGGCGCTGGGCGCCACGGGCCGCGCGGCGCTGCCTACCGTGGTGGCCGATCTCGCCGACGCCGAGGCGTTGCGCGCCTCGCTCGCGGCACTCGATGCGCGGATCGACGCCGCGGCCGGCGAAGGCCGGCGCGTCGCGCTGTTCGCCGCCAACGCGCCCGTCGCGCTGGCGCTCGCGCGGCATCTGCATGCGCGTCACGGCGCGGGCTGGCAGGCCAAGGCCGCGCTGCTGTCGATCGACGACCCCGAATGGGCCGAGCTGCTCGGCATCTCCACGATTCGCCAGCCGACCTACGAAATCGGCTATCGCGCGGTCGAATTCGTGCACGACCGGATCGAGGGCGCCACCGGCGCGGCCCGCGAGGCGTTGCTGCCCGGACAGCTCATGGTTCGCACGTCCACCGCAAGCTGAGTATCATGCGGGGTCGCGCACCGGCCGGTGCGCCTGCCTTCCAAGGATCGTCATGACTGTTGCTCCCGCCACGCTGGTGGCGTTGATCATCGGCACGCTGATCGTCGCGCTGCTGCCGATCGTCGTGTTCCGCCTGCTCAAATCCCCCATGAAGGTCGACCGCCGCGATGCGATCGTCGGCATCGCCGCGTTCATGCTGTTCGCCACCCTGATCGAGCGCGGCTTCTATTCGCTGGTGCTGCACGTGCCCGCAGTGGCCTTGACGCTCGCCAAGCCCGGCGTGTTCGTCGCGTTCAGCCTGATCGCGCCGGCCGTGATCGAGGAAGCCGGCCGTTATTTCGGGCTGCGCTTCGTCGAGCGCCGCTACGGCGCTTCGCTCGGCGACGGGCGCGGTTTCGGCTACGGCGTCGGCTTCGGCGGCGCGCAGGCCTGGTATGTCGGCGTGGTGGTGCTCGGCCAGTGGGTCTGGCTGGTCTGGCTCGCGCAGCGCGGCCAGCTCAACGCGCAACTGTCGACCATGCCGTCCGATCTCGCACTGCGCATCCAGATGATGCTGGTCACGATGTCGGCCTCGACGGTCGGCGTGCGCGTGCTCGAATGCATCGCGATGTTCACGTTCCAGGTGGCGCTGTCGGTGCTGGTGTGGCGCGGCGTGCGGGCGCGCAAGGTGTGGATTCTGCCGCTCGCGATCGTGCTGCATCCGCTGGCCGATCTGCCGCTGATCGCGTTCAATGCCGGCGCGCTTTCGATTTCGACGATGGTGACGAGCTATGGTCTGCTGACCGTGGCGCTGATCGCCGTGCTCGCCCGGTGGAGCCGGCCCGCGCCGCGCACTGCCTGAACCCGGCCTGACATTCACAAGGAGGTCGGCGATGGACGACGACTATCACTACGACTGCGCAAGCCCCGAATACGAGGCGCTGGCGCACGTGATCTGCGATCTGTTTCCCGAACAGACGAGCTTTGCCGAGCGTCAGGACGACGCCGGGCGCTTCCTGCATGTGCAATGGCTCGGCATGCGTTTCGGCGCCGCGCCCAAGCGCATGACGCTCGATCTGCGGATCGAACCCGCCGCGTACGCGCGCTACCTGGCGATGCGGCCGATGCAGCGCGCGCGCAGCCATGCCGTGCTGCGTGCCTATGTCGAGGCGTTCATCGGCTCGCTCGAGGAGCGGCACGCCGATGGGCAGGCGGTCGAGCGCGATACGACGCTCGCGCTCGGCGAGGAATTCGCCTGACGGCCCGATAGCCCGATGGCATGTGACGGGCCGCCGTTGGCACGGCCCGGTCGTTTCACTTCCCGTTCCGGTTTCGGGTGTCAGCCGCCGTCGAACACGCGCGGCTGGTAGCCGTTGCCATCCCACTTCGCACGTTTGACCAGCCTGGCCGGTTGGCCCTTGGCCGGGCGCGTGCGCACCAGCAGATCGAAATGGCCGCGCGTCTGCGCCGGGCTGAACGCGAGCAGGTAGCTGCCGCTGGTGGTGGCGTCGGCGTCGCAATCCGCCTGCTGCGCCTCGGTCGGATCGTGCTTGCCGTGCGTGGCGTTTTGCACGCACTGGGCGGCCTCGTCCTTGTCGTAGCTCGACATCGAGGTCAGCGCGTCGAACACCGGCGCCAGCGCCGCGCCGTTCAGGTGATACAGCCGAATCGCCGCGTAGGTATCCGAATGCGCCGTGGACGTGTAGTCATCGAGCACGCGCACGCCGAACGCGGTGTCGTTGGCCGAAAGCGGATACGGGATCAGGTCGAGTTGCAGCGACGGATGCCAGATCGGCCAGGGGAAATCGTCGATCGCGCCGTGCGTGCTGCTTGCGAGCAGGCGAAAGCCGTCGCCCTGGCGGGCCAGCACGCCGGCCCACAGATCGGGCGCATGATCGCCGTTCGGGGCGGGCAGCAGCGCGGCGACCACCCAGGCATCGCCGCTGCCGGCCGGCGCGTGCGGCCACGGCGCGAGCACCACTTGCCCATCGCCATCAGGCAGCGGTGCGGGATGGCCGAGCAGCGCGCTCAAGGCCGCGCCCAGTTGCGCTGGCGTGGCCGGCTCGGTGGCATGCGCCGGGGCGGCGACCAGCGCCGGCAGCATCAGCAGGCAGGCGCGGATCGCGTGGACGGATAGGAGACGGCGCAGGCGAGAGAGCGTCATGAAAGGTTTCGCGGCGTAGCGGCAGTGGGCGGTGAGCGGCGGATGGCAGCGCAGGCCCGTGGGGCCCGCGCCGATCTCATTCGACGACGCGATACACCTGCGCGAAACGCAGCGCCTGCACCACGCCGTAATCGCCGGGCGCGTACTGCATGACCCAGTCGCCGGCGGTGCCGCGCAGCACGTCGCCGTTCTCGGAGCGGGCGATCGTGAACGGCTCGTCCATGCGCCGCGCCAGCAGCACGGCGGGGCGGTTGCGGTACGGGCCGGGCTGGCCGTGTTCGAGGCCGTCGGCGGCCGGCAGATACTTCGGGTCGAAGCGCTCGCGCGACACGACCCAGCGGTCGCCGGTCGAGCCGGTCACGATGGCATCGCCGCTCGCATAGCGGTTCGGCCCTTCGAGGCTCATCAGTTCGCCGGCCTCGGCCGCGAACGCCACCTGCACGGTTTCATCCTTGACGACGCGTTGCGCGGCGGCATCCGTGCGCAGGTCGATTTGCTTCAGTTCGATCATGGTTCGCGTGGCTTGCGCAAAAGCCCGCACTGTAGCCTGAAATGCCCGGGCTGGGGAGGGCGCGCGCCGGGCGCCGCCGGGCCGCCCAAAAAAGAACCCGGCCCGTCGCGCGAAGGCGAGGGGCCGGGGTATTGGATACGGGGGTGCCTGGCGCCGGGGCCGAAGCCCCGTTTGGCAGGCAGGCGGCGCTTATTGCGCGGCCGGTGCGCTGGCGGCGTCCGCTGCCGGCGCGGCGGCCGGCTTCTTGGCGGCCTTGTGCGGTGCGTGCTTCGCGTCGCGCGGGCCGTTATGGTGCCAGCGTTCGGCGAACGTCTTGTCGGCGATGGCCTTCTGCGCCGGCGACAGCGCTTCATACAGCGGGCCGAACGAATCGACCAGCTTCTTCGCGCCGTCGGCGTTGGCCTGGGCGATGTCGGCGTATTGCTTGACGTCGTCGAGCGCCGTGGCCGAGCTCTTCGCATCCACGCGCTGGGCGTACAGGTTGCCCATCGTTTCGCCGTTGTCACGCATCGTGTCGGCGAACGGCTTCCATTGCGCTTCCTGTTCCGAGGTGATCTTCAACTGCTTGTGCAGGAAGTTGATCCGTTCTTCGACGCGGGCTTCGTGACGCGCGGCATGCGTGGCCGCAGCCGACGACGGCGTGGCAGCGGCCGGGGCCGAGGCGGGCGTTTGAGCATGAGCGGCAATCGAACCGCCGAGCGCGAACAGGGCGGCGAGAGTCAGCGAGATCTTTTTCATTTGAACTCCGGTGTGGTCGTCATTCGATTTCCGGTGCGTTCGCCATCGGGTGTAGCAAGCCGCGAGCCGGAAGGTGCGCTATTAGTAGCATGCGAACGTGCAAATGTGCAGCGAAGCGACATCTGCTTACAACCGAAACGAATCGCAAACGCTCGGCCCCGGCGCGGCGGTGCCGGCCCGGCCAGGCCCGCCGGGTCGGCGATGCGGCTTGGGGGGCTCGGGCATCGGCGCTATCATCGCGTCACCTTGTCACGGATACCGCCATGCGCCCACCCCGCCTCGACCAGCTCGACGAACTCGACCGCAGCCTCGTGACGATGCTGCAGGCGAACGCGCGCGCCAGCGTGGCCGAGCTGGCGCGGCAGCTCGGCGTGGCGCGCACCACGGTGATCGCGCGCATCGAGCGGCTCGAACGCACGCAGGTGATCGCCGGCTACGGCGCCCGGCTCGGGCAGGACGTGCTCGATGCCAGCCTGGTCGCCTATGTCGGCATCATCCTCGCGCCGAAATTCGGCCAGGACGTGCTGAAGCGGCTCGATCGCATGCCCGAGGTGCAACTGCTGTGCGCCGTGAGCGGGGAGTTCGATTACGTCGCCTGGCTGCGCGCCGATTCGCCGGGCCGGCTCAACGACCTGCTCGACGAGATCGGTGCGCTCGACGGCGTCGAACGCACCACCACCTCGATCATCCTCGCGCGCAAGATCGATCGCGGCACGATCGGCGTCTAGCCTGCAGTACACGGCCCGGGCCGGCCGACACAACGGCTGACACAACGGCTGACACAACGGCTGACACAACACCAACGACACCGGAGAGACCATGAAGATGAAACCCAGCCAGGCATTTTCCCGCCCCGAACGATGGTTGCGGCTCGCGTCGTGGGCCGTGGCGATCGTGTTCGCGCTGTTCCTGAACATGCTCGGCAGCCTGGTGATTCGCGACATGATGTTCGCGCCGGCCGGCGGCCCGCCGAGCGTCGAGCAGTTCGCCGACACCGCGCGCGACGCCGCCTTGCGCGACGAGCGGCGCGCGCTCGACGGCGAACGCGAGAGCCTGTCGACCAAACAGGACGCCGCCGGCGTGGCCGTCACGCGCGCCCGGCGCGACTACGACAGCGCCAAGGAGGCGTTCCGCAACTGGGTCGCCACGCGCAGCGCGACCGGCGACAGCAGCCGCAACCCCGAGGTGCTGGCGCGCACGCAGCAACTGGACCGGCTGCAGGCCGCGCTGGCCGGTTTGCAGAAGCAGCAGGACGCGCTGTCGGATCAGGCGCAGGCGCTGGCCCAGCGTGCCCAGGCGCTCGATCAGCGCGCCTCGCAGGCCCGCGAGGCGGCCGACGCGCGTTACGAAAGCGCCGAGCGCCGCTATGCGCTGGAGGTGTTCGGCTGGCGCCTGGCGTTCACGCTGCCGGTGCTGCTGATCGCGCTCTGGCTGTTCGTGCGTTACCGGCGTGCGCGCTACTGGCCGTTCGTCTATGGCTTCGGGCTGTTCGCGCTGTCGGCGTTCTTCGTCGAGCTGGTGCCGTATCTGCCGGATTTCGGCGGCTATGTGCGGGTAGTGGTCGGCATCGCGCTGACCGTGTTCGCCGGCATCTACATGCTGCGGGCGTTCCAGCGCTACGTGGAGCGCAAGCGCGACGAGATGCAGCGCAGCCAGGACGAGCGGGCGCAGTCGATCGGCTATGAAAAGGCCATTGCTTCGTTCCAGAAGAAAACCTGTCCGTCCTGCGACAAGCCGTGGAGCCTCGGCGGCGAGCAGTCGACGTTCTGCATTCATTGCGGGCTGCGTTTGTTTCAGGTGTGTGGATGCGGGACGCGCAATTTCGCGTTTTTTCCGTTTTGCAGCGGATGCGGGACGGGGGTGCAGGGGGAGGACCCGGCAGCCGCGCCGGCCGTGGCACCCGCCGCGCCGCGTTGAGGTTGCATACGGCATCCTAAATAATTACGATTCGCTGCCGTTATCAGCGGATGGGTAGTGTTGTGTGGCCGGATCGGCGAATGCGTTCCGGCCATCGTTCTTATGGCCTCGTTGGGGCTTTTCGATGAGTAGGCAATGAAAAAGCTTCTGAAGCATTTCGCGCGTGACGAACGGGGTGTCAGCGCCATGGAATACGCCATCCTGGCGTCGATCGTGGTCCTGTCGCTCGGCGGCATCGCGCTGGCCTACCGGACGACGATCACCGGCCTGTTCTCGACGCTGTATTCGCAAGCGAGCACCGCGCAGAGTGCGAACGGCAGTTGAGGCGCGCACTGAAGCCTGACGGCGAGCACCCGGTACCGATCGGCTGAACGCCTCGCCGTTTTCCGCGTCTGGCGCGTGTTTTGGCAAGGTGCGCGGCAATCTGCCGCATATCCCGCAAACGTTGTCATCGTCAATTCCGGCTTGCCTTGGTAGCCGAGATCAGATTTTTCCTAAAGAATGCCGGCCGGCTGCCGATATCAGCGCCATGAGGTGAAGCGATCGGCACGTTGACGGCCGAGGTTTTTGGACGTCCTGGATGTGAAAGCCAGATGTCGGAAAACAAAATGTATGGCTCGACTGTGGCGAATATTGCAAAAAGCGTCTCGTCACCGTGCGGCGTAACACTGTGTAGTAGAGATTTAACAGTGTTTCACATACATTTACGCCAACTCGCTAATCTCAAAATTTATACTTTGCCCCACGAGGAAGCTCAGGCAAGAGGAGCGAATTCTCGGGGGCCCCGCAGGCTCGAGACGGCTGAGATCACCGTCTCGACAGGCGATCATTGGTGGCGTCGTTGGGTCTTTCCGGTTGGTCTGGCTAGTGTTTGATTAACGTTTAATTCTGGATTTTCGGGGTAATTATGAAGAAATTTCTCAAGGCTTTTGCTCGCGACGAGCGTGGCGTCAGCGCAATGGAATACGCAGTGCTGGCAGGCATCGTGATCCTGGCACTCGGCGCAATGGCCGCCACCTACAAGGGCAACATCTCGACGATGTTCACCAACCTGTTCTCGCAAGTGTCGTCCGCACAAACCAAGGCGGGTAGCTAAGCCTCTGGAGGCGGAGATCGTGGGCACCGCGCGCGATCTCCGTGTTTTTGTTTTCCCTGGAAATTGTCGTGCTGATCCTGTCTTTGCTGATGAGGATGGTTGTCGCTTGTCTGCTGGCCTGGCTGGCGATGCGCGACCTGCGTGAACGCCGGTTGCCGACGCGCGCAGTGGCCGCAATCGCCGTGTTGTTTCCCATCGACGCGTTGCTGATCGGCATGCCCATCGCCGAGATGGCCATCCACCTCGCGGTCGGGGTTCTGATTCTGCTGGTCGGCATTGCCTTGTTTGCCGCCCGCATGCTCGGCGGCGGCGATGCGAAGCTCGCCGCCGCTATCTTTTTGTGGGCCGGCATGACGGAGTTCATGCCGGCGCTCACGCTGATTTCGGTGATCGGTACGGTCGTCGGAATCATCAGTTTCGCCACACGCCATCTGTCGCCGGATGCCGAGCAGCGCGGCTTGCGCCGCTGGCTCGCCCTGTTCTCCGGCGCTCGCGGCGTGCCCTACGGTGTCGCGCTCGCGTTGGGCGGCGGCACGGCCATCGTGTTGCCGGCCGCGCTGGCGCTGGCTGTGCGATAGAACGTATCAACCATGTCGAATCTCATCAAAATTCTCGGTTTGCTGGTCGGCGCGATCATCGTCGCCGTCATCGTGCGGATCGTGATCGTCTCCTCGCAGCACACCGACACCGCGGCGCCGACCACCTCGAAGGTGCGGGTCGCCACCGCGGATCTGCCGGTTGGCCTGCTGCTGCGCGACGAGGATCTCGGCTGGAAGACCATTGCCGTCGCCGACGTGCCGCCCAATGCGGTGGTGTCGGGCATGACCGGCGCACCGGATCTGAAGGGTGCCTTGCTGCGCCATCCGGTGAAATCCGGCGCGGTGCTGGTGACGACCGACGTGATGCTGGCCAACTCGCCGGGCTTTCTCGCGGCCACCCTCAAGCCCGGCATGCTCGCGGTGTCGGTGGCGGTCGACGATGTGTCCGGCAACGCCGGCCTGATTCAGCCGGGCGACTACGTCGATCTGCTGCTGACCCAGCAGTTGACGGCCCGCACCAACATGCCCGGCCAGTCGGTGGCGAGCGAGACTGTGGTGCAGCAGGTGCGCGTGCTTGCGGTCGGCTCGCAATTCATGCGCCCGAAGGACGATGCCGGCGCGAATACCGATGGCGGCATCCGCGTGGCGCGCACCGTCACGCTCGAGGTGACGCCGCGCATGAGCGAGGTGGTGTCCGTCGCCTCGCATCTGGGCAGCCTCTCGCTCGCGCTGCGCAGCTTCGCGACCGACAGCCGCGATCCGAATTCCGCAGCCGTCGATACGCCGCCGGCCTCGGCGGTCGCGCCGGTCTGGAGCGGTGATGTCTCGCGCGCGCTGCACGACCTGCAGCGGCCGTCCTCGCCGTCTTCGGCCGGCTATACGCCGCCGCGCGTGGTGATCTACCGCGGGTCGTCGCGCAGCGAAACGGGTGGGGCGGACGGCGCCGCTGGTGGCGGCGTGGGCGTCGCGCCGCCGCTGCCGGGCTTGCCGAACTGATGCCGGCCTCCGTCGAAAACAGGCTTCCGGGGGCATTGCGCCATGGGCTCACGCAGGAACACTCATTGATCATGAAATCGCGGTTCGGAAACCTTCAGCGCGGGCGCCTCGCACCCATCGCGCTCGCATTGCTGGCCTTGCTGATGGCAGCGGCGCCGGCCCCCGCCAGCGCGCTCGACCT
>NZ_BAAILN010000092.1:273424-288240 GCF_054589155.1 Burkholderia sp. 3C | reverse complement strand
GGCGTTGCCCGGCATGCTCCAGATGCAGGGCAACGCCGCGTCCGGCGCGACACTCGACCTGACGACCGGCAAGGGCGCGATGCTGACCCTGACGCAGAACGCCGCCTCGGTGTTCGTGGCCGATCCGACCATCGCCGACGTGAACGTGCCGGTGCCGCGCGTGCTGTACGTGCTCGGCAAGAAAGCCGGCACCACCACGCTGTACGTGCTCGACGGCGCGAATCATCCGCTCGTGCAGCGCACGATCAAGGTCACGCCCGATCTCGACGCGCTGCGCGGCATGCTCGGCGCGCGCTTCCCGAACGCGGACCTGAAGCTGAACGCCGGCCCCGGCTCGATGCAGGTGGACGGGCATGCCAAGGATTCGAGCGAGGCGGATGCGATGGTGCAGATGCTGCAGCCGTACCTCGCCGACAAGCAGAACCTCGTGAACCGGATCGTGATCGACAAGCCGCTGCAAGTGCAATTGCACGTGCGGATCGTCGAGGTGGATCGCAACGTTACCCGGCAGCTCGGCGTGAATTGGCAATCGCTGACCACCTTCGGCGGCAGCCATTTCTTCGGCGGCCTGTTTAACGGCGCCACCACGCTGTCGTCGCTGACCTCGACCGCCACCTCGACCACCGGCAACGCGTATTCGATCGCAGCCGGCTTCTCGTCGGGCAGCACCAGCATCGATGCGATCATCGGCGCGCTGACCGAGGAGGATCTGCTGACCACGCTGGCCGAGCCGAACCTCGTCGCGCTGTCGGGGCAGACGGCCAGCTTCCTGGCCGGCGGTGAATTCCCGATTCCGATCTCGCAGACCAACGGCGCGGTGACGATCGACTACAAGGATTTCGGCGTCAAGCTCGATTTCACGCCGACCGTGCTCAACGATCGCCGCATCAGCCTGAAGGTGCGCCCGGAAGTGAGTCAGCTCGATTCGACCGCCAGCATCTCGACCGGCACCATCAGCATTCCCGGCATCAGCATTCGTCGCGCCGATACCACGGTCGAGCTGGCCAGCGGCCAGAGCTTCGCGATCGCGGGCCTGTTGCAATCGAATTCGAGCAACTCGATCAGCCAGGTGCCGGGCCTCGGCTCGCTGCCGGTCATCGGCAAGCTGTTCTCGTCGAAGAGCTTCCAGGACAAGAAAACCGAGATCGTCATCATCGTGACGCCCTATCTCGCCAATCCGGTCGATCCGAAGCGCCTGCGTTCGCCGATCGATTCGCTGGTCCGGCGCACCAGCGACGTCGAATACGGCTTCGCGCGCAGCCGCGCGGCCACGCCCGCCGATGCCGGCGCGCCGCAGCCGCAGCTCACCGGCCCGGCCGGCTACGTTTACTGAGGAGGCGCCCCAGGATGTTTTTCGTGTCTCTTGATTCCCGCCTCGGCCTTGCGCTGACGGCTGCCGCGATCGCCGCCGCCTTGACGGGCTGTGTCGCCGATCCGACGCCCGGCATGGTCGACGCATCGACGATCCAGGTCGGCCCCGACGGCACGCCCTCGGTGGATTGCCGCTCGCTCGCGCAGCCGTCCGTGCTGACTTGGGGCGGTGAGCGGCGCCCGTCGATGCAATGGGGCTGTGCCACCTATTCGAATCTCGCCGCGCAGGTCGCGAATCCGCAGGACCTCGTGGCGCCCGCCACGCTCGGCCCGGCCGATGCCGCCGTGGCCGCGAGCGCGGTGCGCCGTTACGAAACGGATAACGTGAAGGCGCTGGGGGGCAGCTCGACCAGCTCATCGGGCTCGTCGGGTTCCTCTGGCAGCGGTGGCACCACCGGGAGTTCGAATTGAGCGCCGCCGATTCCGCGGCCTCGCGCACCCAGGCCAGCACCGCGCGCGCCGCCCGCTTCATGGCGTTCGTCGGCGATCGCCAGACCGAGCAGACGCTGCGCAATTTCATCTTCGACGAGGCCCTGCCGCATACGCACGTGGGCCTCGGCGGGGTGAACGAGGCGATTGCCCATATCACCAAGGTGGGCCGTTCGCCGCGCCTGCTGCTGATCGACCTGCAAGGCTCGTCGATGCCGCTGTCGGATCTGGCGCGGCTTGCCGACGTGTGCGAGCCGTCGGTGCAGGTGGTTGCGCTCGGGGACAAGAACGACGTGGCGCTGTATCGCGGCCTGCTCGGCATCGGCGTGCGCGATTACCTCGTCAAGCCGCTGACCGAGGAACTGCTCAAGCGCACGCTCGACCTCAATGACGGCACCGTGCGCGCCGTGCCGCAAACGCGGCGCGGCAAGGCGATCTCGTTCGTCGGCGCGCGCGGCGGCGTGGGCACCACCACCGTGGCCGTCAATCTCGCGCGCCATCTGGCCGATTCCACGCACCGCCGGATCGCCTACGTGGACCTGAACGTTCACGGCGGCGCGGCCAGCTCGATGCTGGGCGTGCGCTCGAACAACGGTCTGTCGGAAGTGCTGCAGAGTATCGAACGGATCGACGCGGCCTTCGTGGAACGCACCATGATCCCGATCGGCGCGCGTCTGTTCCTGCTGTCGTGCGAACTGCCTTACGGCGCGGCCTGGCCGTTCAAGGAAGGCGGCATCGAGCGCCTGATCGATCTGCTGACCGACGGTTTCCACTACGTGATCATCGATACCGGTGCCGGCGTGGGTCGCCTCACGACGGAAGCGTTCGACAATTCGGCGCGTGTCTACATGATCAGCGACCGCTCGGTGCATGGTGCGCACGAAACCGTGCGTCTGGCGCAATACGTTGAGAAGCGCGAGAACACGCCGGTCATCTCGTTCGTGCTGAACAATACGATTCCGCGCACCCAGGGCAACGTCGAGAAGGATGATTTCGTCGGCGCGGTCGGGCGTTCGGTGCTGCTCGAGATCGGTTACGAGAACAAGATTCTCGCGATCGCCGAAAATGTCGGCGAGCCGCCGACCGGCCGCGCCGCGAACGGCTTCACCCAGTCGATCACCCAGATCGGCAACGATCTGGTGGGCCTCAAGGCGACTAACGAGGTGCGCGGCGGCGGCCGCAGCTTCAAATGGTGGAAGCGATGAAATCGTTCGGCAACAAGGCACGTCCTCCCGAGCCGGCTGTCGAAGCCGGCGTCGCGACGGCCGGCACGTCGGCCTCGGCGCAGCCGGCCGTCGCGGCGCCGGCCGCCGCGTCGGTGCCGGAGCCTTCATGGACCAGCACCGAGGCGCGCCGTGCCGCTGCGCCGTCGAGCGAGCCGATGGTGCGCTCGGATGTGTTCCGGGTGGTGCGCAACGGCGTGTTCGCCACGATGAACGCCTCGGCCGCGGTCGGCAAGACGCGCGACCAGATGCGCGGCACCGTCGAGCAGATGGTGGCGGTGGTGGCCGAGCGCGAGTACCTGAACGTCACGATGGCCGACCAGAACCTGATGGTCGAGGAACTGCTCAACGACATGTTCGGGCTGGGCCCGATCGAACCGTTGCTGGCCGACGAATCGGTGACCGACGTGCTGGTGAACGGCCCCGATCAGGTGTTCGTCGAACGGCGCGGCCGGCTCGAACTGACGCCCTACAAATTCCGCGACAACATGCACGTCGCCAACGTCGCGCAGCGGATTGCCGCCGGCGCGGGCCGGCGCGTGGACGAAAGCAGCCCGATGGTCGATGCGCGGCTGGCCGACGGCAGCCGGGTGAACGTGGTGCTGCCGCCGCTCGCGCTGAAGGGCGCGGCCATCTCGATTCGTAAATTCCCGAAGCGCAAGATCACGCTCGACATCATGGCCAAGCAGGCCAACCTGTCGGCCAACATGGCGAAGCTGCTCAAGCTGGCCGGCCGCTGCCGGCTGAACATCATCGTGGCGGGCGGTACCGGTTCGGGCAAGACCACCTTGCTGAACGCGCTGTCGCACTACATCGGCGACGGCGAGCGGATCGTCACGATCGAGGACGCGGCCGAACTGCAGCTCCAGCAGCCGCACGTGGTCAGCCTCGAAACGCGGCCGGAGAACACCGAAGGCCTGGGCGGCGTGAATCAGCGCGACCTGGTGCGCAACTCGCTGCGGATGCGTCCGGACCGGATCATCCTCGGCGAAACCCGCGGCCCCGAGGCCTTCGACGTGTTGCAGGCCATGAACACGGGCCACGACGGCTCGATGACCACCATCCACGCGAACACGCCGCGCGACGCGATCACGCGGCTGGAAAGCATGGTGATGATGGCCAACGGCAATCTGCCGCTGATGTCGATCCGCCGCCAGATCGCGAGCGCCGTGCACATGTTCGTGCAGATCGAACGGATGCGCGACGGCGTGCGCCGCATCACGCGCATCACCGAGCTGGTGGGCATGGAAGGCGAGGTGATCATCACCCAGGATTTGTTCGCGTTCCGCTACGACGCGACGTCGTTCGGCGACGAGGTGAAGGGCAATTTCGAGCGTCAGCCGATTCGTCCGGCGTTCTACGAACGCGCGACCTACTACGGCTTGCAGGACGCGGTGATGGAGGCGATGAGCTGAAATGGTCAACCCGAACCTGATCGCGACCGCGGCGTTCGTCTGCATCGTCATCGTCGGCCTGATGGCGATGATCGGCGCGAACCTGTACCGGCAGCGTGCGTCGGCGCGCATCGCGCAGCGCATGCAGAGCGCGTTCGGGAAGACCGTGGCGCTGACCGCCACCGAATCGTTGACGGTCGATGCCTCGCTGTTCAACAAGCAGCCGGGCTCGGAGACGGCGATCGGCATGTGGTTCGCGGCGCGGCTTTCGCGGCTCGACACGGTGGCCGGCGCGGGCGGCAAGAAATTCGTGATCATCGTCACGATCGTGGCCACCGTGGGGGCCTTGATCGCCTGCGTGATCGCGCCGATCCCGGGCTGGACGCTGCCGCTCATCATGATCGGCGCGCCGCTCGGCGGCACGCTGTGGGCTTACCGGTTCCTGGTCAAGCGCTTCGATGACCGCTTCCTCGGGGGTTTTTCCGAAGCGCTCGACATGATCGTGCGTGCGGTGCGCGCGGGGATCCCGGTCACCCAGGTGATCATCAACAGCGCCAGCGAATGCCCCGCACCGATCGACCGTGAATTTCGCCTGATGGGCGATTCGCTGCAGGTCGGCCTGGATCTCGAGGAAGTGCTGGTGGCGGCGGGGCGCCGCATCCAGATTTCGGATTTCTCGTTCTTCTGCGTCTGCCTGCTCGTGCAGCGTGAAACCGGCGGCCAGCTCAGCGAAACGCTCGAGAACCTGTCGGGCATCATCCGCACGCGGCGCGAAATCCGCCAGAAGGCACGCGCGCTGACGGGCGAGGCGCGCATCACCACCAAGATCCTGACCGCGATTCCGATCGTGATCGTGGGCGGGCTCTACGCGATCAACCGGCCTTATGTCGAGGTGCTGTTCGAGACCGAGGCGGGTCACAAGCTGCTGACCTTCGCCGTGGTATCGATCACGCTCGGCCTGATCGTCGTGACCAAGATGTCGAAACTGGAGACCTCCCGATGACAGCCGGACTGATCGAACTGTTCACCGACCTGATGATGCTGGTCGGGCTGCTGCTGGTGGTCGCCGGCTGGTGGATGATCAAGTACGGCAGCCATCGCGGCAAGATTGCCGATCGCGTGCGCGACGCCGCGCAGATCCGCGCGGCGCGCACCGCCGTCGACGAGGAGGCGGTCGAATCGGTGACCCTGATCGACCGGCTGACGAACTTCCTGGCCGTGCTCGGTGACCGCATACCGTTTTTCGACGCCAAGCTGCGCGCGCAGATCGAGGCCGATCTGCTGAACGCGGGCTATCGCGGCACCAACGGCACGGCGGTGATGCTCGGCGTGAAGTTCTCGTTCGGCCTGCTGGTGGCGGCGATCGTGGTGGTGTCGGGCGCCAGCGTGCCCGGCGTCGGCCAGTTTCCCGCATTCCGGGGCCTGGCGATGCTCGGCGCGTTCATTGTCGGCATGATCGTGCCGGAATACGCGCTGCGCTTTCGCGCTCATTCGCGGCGCCGCTGGATCTCGGCCTGCCTGCCCGATGCGCTCGACCTGATGGTGATCTGTACCAATGCCGGTAACAGCCTGCTCGTCAGCATGCAGCGCGTGTCGGACGAACTGACCACGATTTGCCCGCCGCTGTCTGCCGAATTCGCGCTGACGGCCGACGAGCTGCGCATTTCGGGCGACACCGAGCGCGCGCTGCAGAATCTCGGGCGCCGCATCAACCTGCCCTCGGTGCGGGCACTGACCTCCACGCTGACGCAGTCGATGCGCTATGGCACGCCGATCACGCAATCGCTGAAGACGCTGTCGCGTTCGGAGCGGCTCGCCTTCATCATGGCGCTCGAGGAAAAGGCCGCCAAGCTTGCGCCGAAGATGGTGGTGCCCATGATGCTTTTCATTCTTCCGGCCATTTGCGCGATCGCGGCAGGGCCGGCCGTCATTCAGCTCAAGGATTTCTTCGCCCATCAATGAACGCCTTTTCGCCTCGTTCCGTTACCGTGCTGGCGGCTGCGCTGGCGTTCATCGCGCTCTCGGGTTGCGCGTCCCACGGCATCGCCTACAAGCCGGTGGAAACGCCGAGCTTCGATACACGCAAGCTGAACGATCCCGCCAGCGAGGAGCGCGTCGCGCGCACGGCGTTGCAGTCGGGCGACGTGCAACTGGCCACCAACGTCTATACCCGGATGCTCGCGAAGGACCCACAATCGGTGACGGGCCTGACGGGCCTGGGCGATACGCTGTACGTGGCGGGCGACCTGACGCGCGCCGCTGTCTACTATGACAAGGCGCTCGCGGTCGACGCACGTTCGGTGCCGGCATTGAGCGGCAGGGCCCGCGTGAACCTGCGCCAGCGCCGGTTCGACGTGGCGATCGCGAGCTTCCGCCAGGTGCTCGTGCTCCAGCCGAACCAGCCGATGGCCCAGGCCGGGCTCGGCGCCGCGCTCGATCTGAGCGGCGATCATGCCGGCGCGCAGGCCGAGCTGCGCGAGGCGCTGATCCACAACCCCGGCGATCCGTCGATCAGCATCAATCTCGGCATGTCGCTGATCATGGCCGGCCGGCCGCGCGAGGCGGTCGACGTGCTGACCGACGTGACGCGCTTCCCGGCCGCGCCGCCGCAGGCGTTTCACGATCTCGCGCTGGCCTACGGGATGCTCGGCAACAGCGAGGCGGCCTCGGAGCTGCTGTCGCGTGACTTGCCCGCCCAGGATGTCAGCAACGATCTGCGCTTCTACGCCTACCAGCGCGAGCGCCGGCAACTGGCCGCCGCGGCCGTGCCGACGCTGCCGGCCGATCAGGCCGGCAATGTCACGCCGCTCGGCAATTGGGGCGCGCAGGGCCGGCTGACCGAATCTCACGGCCAGGCTGCCGGCAGCGGGGCGCTGCAATGAAGCGCCTTGCCGATGCCATCGGGGGCTGCCGTCTGCTGCTCGGCGCACGACGCTTTGGACGGGCGGAAGGCGGCGTGTCCACGCTCGAATTCGCGCTGTTCGCGCCTGCCATGTTCATCCTGATGCTCGGCATCATCGAGCTCGGCCTCAACCTGATGGTGGATGCCTCGGTGCAATACGCCGCGCAGCAGGCATCGCGCGCGGGCATCACTACCGTCGCGCCGGCCAGCGGCACGCGCGAGCAGGCCGCCACCCAGCTCGTCACGACCATCCTGAAGCCGTGGACCAACATCGGCGGCAAGCTGACCATCACGATCGTGGATTACGGCACGTTCGGAAACGCCACCCCCGCGAGCGGCGCCGGTGGATTGGGTGACGTGGTGTCGTACCACATTTCGTTGAGCATGCCGAAGGGGTTCACGGGCTTGCTCGGCTTCTTCCACATGGCGCCCATCGTCTACAGCCGTTATTACCTGGTGCAGAACGAGAAATGACCGCGATTCGTTCCTCAACGCACGACGACCTGCGCGCGACTGCGCCCGGCCAGGGCACGCGCCGCGCGTCGCGCGGCTTCGTCAGCATCGAGGTGGCGATTCTCACGCCGCTGATCCTGTTCATCATGTTGGGCTTTACCGAGCTCTACCTGTACATGCGTGCGGTCAGTCTCGTCGAGCACACGGCCTACGTGCTGGCCGGGTCGCTCGGTCAGCGCAACCAGGTGTATTACTCGCAGACCACCAGCGATCCCGACAATCTCGGCTCGATCTGGAACGCGGCAAGCCTGCTGGCGACGCCGCTCAATTTCGGGGTGGCGAGCACCAATCGCGGCGGCCCGGGCGGCGTGATCGTCAGCGTGATTTGCGACAAGAGCGTGAGTTGCGCCGCTCCGGGCGCCACGCCATCGATGGCTGCCGGCACGCCGATGTTGACCGCCACCAACGTGCCCACCAAGACGAATACCAGCGTCGTGACCTGGCAGCAGGCGGCCGGCTATAACGACGGCACGATGCAGACTCACCTCAACCCGGCTTCGGCGAGCACGCTGCTGCCGACCAACTGGCCTTACCGGGCTGGCGATTCGGCGATCGTGGTCGAGGTGTTCTACAAGTACACGCCGTTCCTCATGACCGCGTTCTTCTGGAAATCGGCACCGGGCCAGATCACGATCTACAAGAGCGTGACCGTCTATCCGCGGACCGGCAAGCCGCTGCCTCTCAAGTACTCGAGCTCCTGATGCGTACCGAACCTCGCACGACCGAAGCCGACGCGGCCTCGACCGATCTCGCCGGTACGCCCGGCGAGCGCTGCACCGCGCAGCGAGTGCGGCGCGGCCCGCAATCGCTGCGCGGCTTCTGGCGGCGCGACGAGGGTGCGTTCACGATGATGTTCGCGGTGCTCGGCGGGGTTCTGATCGGCACGATGTGCCTCGGCATCGATTCTATCCGCTTCACGATGAGCCAGACGCAGATGCAGATGGCGCTGGACGTGGCGGCGCTGTCCTCGGGCGCCGACCTCGCGCACTACTCGGACACGAACGGCAACAACTACACGCAGTGGCAGGCGGATGCGCTGGCCTACTACCAGGGCAACATGCCGAGCAGCTACCTCGGCATGACGCGCCAGCCGATCACGGCCACCGTGACCGGCGATCGTGCGTCCGGCCAGACCATCAATCTCTCGACTTCCGCGAAGCAGCCGTTGCTCGCGCCGTTCTTCCTCGATCCGACCGTCAGCAAGAACGCCGCGAGCGGCACGAACGGCGGCGGTGTGGGCGACCCGCGCACGTTCGCCACCGTCAGCGCCGCGAACTCGGTGATCCGCTTGCCGCAGACGCTGCTCGAACTGTCGCTGGTGCTCGACAACACCGGCTCGATGAGCCAGTCGGCGGATGGCACGTCCAACGGGTCGAGCAAGCTGCAAGGCCTGAAGGATGCGTCCAATACGTTGCTGAGCGCGCTGTACAGCCAGTCGAACAGCAGCAACACGACCTATGTCGGCCTCGTGCCGTTCGCCAGCACGGTCAATCTGACGGGCGCGCTGTCGGGCGGCGGCTCGTGGATGAACCCGGTGTTCAGCTACAACAGCGCGAACGTGGGGATGACGAAAACCAAAAACGTGGCGGGTTGGGGCGGCTGCGCCGTCGAGCCGCGCGATGCGGGCAACAATTTGCAGGCGCTCGCCTATTCGCCGAGCGACGCGTTGAAGTTCACGCCGTACTACTACAACGTGCCGCCGGCCGGTCTCAACGTCGTGACGTTTGCCTACGGGTTTTGCTACAACACGAAATACGACACCAGCCAAACGCTCAACAACGTGCCCCTGACGTTGAGCACCAACGGTGCGCAAAACTGGTGCAAGAGCCCGCAGGGGACCGGCATCGGAACCGAATTCGACCAGATGAGTTCGGGCACGCAGACGGTCACTCAGAACTCGCAATGCATGGGGCAGCCGGTCACGTTCATGACCAACCAGCAGAACACGCTGACCACGGCAGTCAGCAACATGGTGGCGGGCGGTTCGACGATCATTCCGGAAGGTCTGCTCTGGGGTTGGCGCATGTTGTCGCCAGCCTGGTCGCAGAACACGGCAGGCGCGGCGAACGGCTGGATCTCGACCGATCCGTCGTTGCCCAAGCCCTTGACCACGCAGGGCCTGCAACGCGTGATGATCGTGCTGACCGACGGCGAAAACCAGATCGGCGCGGCCGGTTCGTTCCCGAACACGCTGTGGTTCAACGGCTTGTCCGGCGTCGGCACGAATTCGCTGAAGGCGACGAGCATCGGGCTCCCCAATGGGCAGACGGATTCCGCCGAACTGCATGGTGGCAATCCGGTGGACGCGTCGTCGGGCAACAACGCCGGGTATCCGGACGACGTCAATACGTTCCAGAATGCCGTCTGCAACGCGATCAAGGCCGATGGCGTGACCGTCTACGCGATCACCTTCGGCTCCGATGCGTCGAACTCGGTGGCGCAAACCGCCATGCGCAACTGCGCGTCGCCGGGCAACTACTACCACGCCCCGGACAACGCTTCGTTGAACACGATCTTCCAGCAGATCGCGGGCAACCTCGGCGAGCTGCGCCTGACGAAGTAAGCGTTCGCGGCATCGGGTTCGACCTGCAACGCCGGCCTTCGGGCCGGCGTTGCCGTTTTCGCAGCGCCATCCGCCGAATTCGTCGTCCCCTCACCAACGCCCAACCGGCGGCCGCGAGCGGCGCGCGCGGCACCTCCGGCAGACCTTCTCCCACCCATCCTTCAAATCGTCACATCTCATCGTCGAAACGACGAAAATCCATGACGAAACGCATCACTCTTCGTCTATCAACTGTTTTTGCTCGTTCGTACACTCTCCTGCAGGCCTTGCCTTCCTCCGTACAACAACACCTCAGGAGCGTCATCATGAAAATCGCCATTGTCGGCGCCGGTCTGATCGGCCACACCATTGCCCACCTGCTGCGCGAAACCGGCGATTACGAGGTCACGGCCTTCGATCGCGATGCCGACGCGCTCAAGCAGCTCGCCGCCGCCGGCATCGCCACGCGCCGCGTCGATTCCGCCGACGCGAACGCGATTCGCGAGGCGCTCCAGGGCTTCGATGCGCTGGTCAATGCGCTGCCGTATTACCTGGCAGTGAACGTGGCGGCCGCCGCGAAAGCAGCCGGCGTGCATTACTTCGACCTGACCGAGGACGTGCGCGCCACGCACGCGATCCGCAGCCTGGCCGACGGCGCCGATCACGCGTTCATGCCGCAGTGCGGCCTCGCGCCGGGCTTCATCGGCATCGCCGCGCATGCGCTGCTGGAGGGCTTCAGCGAAATTCGCGATGTGAAGATGCGGGTGGGCGCGCTGCCCGAGTACCCGACCAACGCGCTCAAATACAACCTGACCTGGAGCGTCGACGGCCTGATCAACGAATATTGTCAGCCCTGCGAAGCAATCCGCAATGGCGAGCGCCAATGGGTGCAGCCGCTCGAAGGCCTCGAACACTTCTCGCTCGACGGCACCGAATACGAGGCGTTCAATACCTCGGGCGGCCTGGGCACGCTGTGCGAGACGCTGGCGGGCAAGGTCGGCACGCTCGACTACAAGTCGGTGCGCTATCCGGGCCATCGCGACCTGATGCAATTCCTGCTCGACGACATGCGCCTCGCCTCCGACCGCGACGCGCTGAAGGCGATGATGCGCCGCGCGGTGCCGTCGACCAAGCAGGACGTGGTGCTGGTGTTCGTCACGGTCACGGGCACGAAGCAGGGCCAGCTCGTGCAGGACGTGTTCACGCGCAAGGTGTTCGCCAAGGAGATCGGCGGCATGCCGATGAGCGCGATCCAGATCACCACGGCCGGTGCGATGTGCGCGGTGCTCGACCTGTTCCGCGAAGGCCGCCTGCCGCAACGCGGTTTCGTGCGCCAGGAGCAGGTGCCGCTGAAAGCCTTCCTCGACAATCGTTTCGGCAAGCTGTACGAAGGCGCGACGCGGGTGCCGGCACACGCCGCGGCCTGACGCCGGGTCGACCTCGATTCGGCGCGGCTTGCCGATAAACGAACATGGCCGGTGCGCGAGCACCGGCCATGTTGCGTTGTGGCGCAGGCGCGCGATCTGCTGGGGCCGCGCGCCGCCTATTGCGGATCAGGCCGGCAGCGGCGGCACCATCGCGCCCTGCGCGGGCGGCACGATGCGGTGCAGCAGCGTTTCGACGCTGGCCGTGCTGGGCGCCGTGTTGTCGAATTGCAGCAGGCCGTCGCAGGCCGCGCCCGACGGCACGAAGCGCCGCGCGCGGTACTCATCCCAGTGCGCGAGCTTGTAGGCGTCGCTCGGGTTGCCGCGCGCGATGATGCGCTCGCGCGCCGTGTCCTCGGACGCATGCACCCACACCACGCGCAGCTCGACGTCGTGGCCGATGCCGAGCCATTGCCGGTTCAGCAGCCGCCCGTCGCGAATCTCGCGCGACAGCGGCCCGACCACCAGCACGCTGATGCCGAGTTCGAGGTTCTCGCGGGCCGTGTCGAGCAGGCCCTGGTATTCGGGATCGCGCAGGTGTTGCAGGTAGAGCGGGCTGTCGCGATCGTTCGGGTCCTGCGTCAGCGCACCCATCGCGGCGGCGCTGTAGCGGCCGTACAGGGTGTCCTTGTCGAGCAGGCAGAACGCCTCGCCGGTCGCGCGCATCAGCGGGCCGATCAACTGCTTGGCGAGCGTGGTCTTGCCGGTGCCGGCATGACCGCAGAAAAACACCAGGTACTTCACGAGCGAAGCCTCCGAGGCGAGAAGCGAGAGGAAACGGCCGAAACGAAAGGCCGTCGGCAGCTACCGGACGGCGCCCCGAAAGGCGGGGCGAAAGCCGATCGTCGGGTGCTGCCGTGCAGCAGCGATCATGACCGCGAACGCCTGCGCTGGCAAGGCCGGGCGGCGCGCGCGCGGTGCTGCGCGCCGCCCCCCGGAACCGCTACACTGGCGGGCCGAATCACGGATAAAAACGGACGTGGAAGCGGACGTTTCCCCACGACACAATGCTGATCAATTGCGCTGCTTACCAGAACGGCCAGAAGCTGGCCGACATCGATATCGACGACATCAGCGACTACGTCGCGCGCCCCGAATGCTTCGTCTGGGTCGCGCTGAAGGAGCCGTCGAAGGAAGAGCTCGAACGGATGGGCGAGGAGTTCAGCCTGCACGAACTCGCGCTGGAAGATGCCCTGGTGGGCCATCAGCGGCCGAAGATCGAGGAGTACGGCGATTCGCTGTTCGCGGTCCTGCATACGGTGGAGCTCGACGCCGAGGACGAGCTGGAGATCGGCGAACTGAGCGTGTTCGTCGGCTCGAACTACATCCTGTCGATCCGCAACCGGACCTCGCACGGCTTCCAGGACGTGCGCCAGCGCTGCGAGCGCGAACCGCACCTGCTCAAGGGCGGCGCGGCGTTCGTGTTCTACGCGCTGATGGATCAGGTGGTGGATCGCTACTTCCCGACGGTCGAGGCGCTCGGCGCGGAGCTGGAGGAACTGGAAGACCGCATCTTCGAGAAATCGTCGTCGTCCACGGCGCGCGCGATCATTCAGGATCTCTATTCGCTGAAGCGCCGCCTGATGACGGTCTATCAGCACACCGCGCCACTGCTGGAGCCGCTCTCGAAGCTGGTGGGCGGGCGCACGCCGCAGGTGTGCAGCGGCATGGAGCATTACTTCCGCGACGTGTACGACCACTTGCAGCGCATCACCAAGACGCTGGAGGCGCGGCGCGAAATGGTGGTGACGGCGGTGCAGGTGGATCTCGGGATGATCTCGCTGGCGGAGAGCGAGGTGACCAAGCGGCTCGGTTCGTTCGCCGCGCTGTTCGCGATCCCGACCATGATCGCCGGGATCTACGGCATGAACTTCAACAACATCCCCGAGCTGCATTGGCGCTTCGGCTTTTATATTTGCGTCGGCGTGATGGCGGTGGCCGACCTCGGGCTGCTGTGGTGGTTCAAGCGCGCCCGCTGGCTGTGAGGCGAGGGCGCGCGCCGGCTCAGGCCTTCGCGTCGCGGCCGGCGGCCACGTTCCAGCGGCGCACCTGCCATTGGCGCACGAGGCCGTGCGCCACGTAGGGATCGGCTTGCGCGAACGCCTCGGCGGCAGCCGGCGTGTCGCCCGCGAACAGCAGCACCGCGCAGTCGGCGGGATCGTCCAGCGCGCCGGCGAGCAGCAGCTCGCCGCGCTCGGCGGCCGCGTTGGCCAGCGCCAGATGCGCGTCGCGGAACTCGGCGCGGCGTTCGAGATAGGTATCGACGAGATCGTAGGTCAGCAGGTAGTACATGGTGTCTCCTTCGTTCGTGTTCGCGCGCCGGGGGCGCGGAAAAGCCCAGTATAGGCGCGGCATTCGCCGCCGCGAACAACTGCTTACGATTCGATACGGCAGCGCGGCGCGGCTCGCGGCACACTGCGCGCGCGGCTTCGATCGGGCGCGTCGCGAGGGGCGGCGCGCGACGGGCCGCCGCCGGCCGCGCGGCCGGCGCACGAAGGATATCGAATGACGCTACGTACCCTGTTGCTTGCCGGCGCGCTCGCGCCGCTGATGGCCGCCTGCGGCTGGCTCCACGACGGCCCCGCGCCGGCCGAGATCGACGCCGCCGTGCGGCAGGCGCTCGACACCGAGAATCACGGCCCCGTCAACGCGTTCTTCGGCCAGCCGCTGCCGGTGGCCGCCGACATCTCCGCGATCCGCGAGGACGGCCCGTGCCGCAAGACGGCCGAGCATGCCTATACCTGCGACGTGACGATCGTCTGGCGTTCGGCGAAATCGGAGCAGCCGTCCAGCTCGCACGCCTCGCTGGTGTTCTCGAAGAACGGCCGGGACGAATGGCAGACCTACGGCGTCGATGCGGCGATCGTGGCCGGCGCGGCGCACGCGATGGTGGAGGGCATCCGGCGCGCGTTGCCGGACAGCGCGGCGTCGGCCGGCGCGGCGGCATCGGACGGCCGGCCGTGATGGGCCGTGGTGACGAGCCTGCGTGATGTGCGGGCGTGACTGATTGCCCAGATT
>NZ_BAAILN010000092.1:247470-273201 GCF_054589155.1 Burkholderia sp. 3C | reverse complement strand
ACGAACCGCGCGAGGCAACCGGATGATCCGGTCACGCTCGCGCGGTGTGGTTGCGCGCCCCGTTGCCGGGGCGCGGCGTATTACCAGCGATGGTCGTCGCGGTGATCGTCGCCGCCGCGGTGGTCGTCGCCACGTCCGCCCTGGCCGGGGCCGGGGCCGCCCGGACGATGATCGTCGCGATGGTAGCCGGGGCCGCCGGGGCCCGGGCCGGGCGGGTGCGCGCGATTCCAGTCGTCACGCGCCCAGTAGCGGCGGCCATCGTAATAACGGTCGCCGTGCCAGCCGATGCTGAGATCGACCGCCACGCTCGGTTGCGCCACGTAGGCCGGCTGGGCCGCGTAACCGCCGCCATAGCCGCCGCCGTAACCCTGATCGGCCGGGTAGGCGACGCAGCCCGCCAGCATCGAGCCGGCCACCAGCGCCGGCGCCAGCAATGCGATCTTGTTCATCTCGTTCCCCTATCGTTGATTGGTGTGATGACCGCAAGCTTAGGGAAAGCGGGCGTCACACGCCGTAAAGGATTGCAACCGTTGATGACGAACCCGTAACGATCGGCCGGAAACCCGGTATGACAGGGCCTGCGCGCCGTGCGAAAAGCGCCTACGAACGCTCGCCGCCGCCCGGCTGCGCGGGCAGGCGAGCGGCGCCCGAGCCGTCCGGCGCGTTCTGGATCATCAGCATCTGCGGGCTGGCCAGCGTGATGCCGGCCGCGCGCAACTGCTTGAGGATCTCGAACAGCAAATCGCTCTTGATGGTCGAGGTGACGCGCGGGCTGCTGACGTAGCCGGTCACGCTGAGCGTGATGCCGTCGGGCGTCAACTGGCTGAACGTGACCGACGGCGCGGGCTTGTCGAGCACGCCCGGATGCGCCTCGAAGGCGTGCAGCAGCAGGTCGCGCACCTGTTCGGGGTCGGTGTTCAGCGGGAACGTCAGCATCAGCGTGGCCACGCCCAGGTTGCTGTTGCCCATCGTCACGTTGCGCAGGTTCTGCGAGATCAGTTGCGAGTTCGGCACGATCACGGTGGAGCGGTCGGTCAGCTGGATCTCGGTGGCGCGCACGTTGATGCGGCGGATGTCGCCTTCCACGCCGCTGATGCTGACCATGTCGCCCACCTTGACCGGCCGCTCGGTCAGCAGGATCAGCCCCGACACGAAGTTCTTGACGATCTCCTGCAGGCCGAAGCCGATCCCGACCGACAGCGCCGAGACGATCCACGCGAGGCTGCTCCATTGCACGCCGAGCAGCGACAGCGTCATCAGCACCAGCAGCACGTAGCCGAGGTTGCTGAACAGCGTGACGAGCGAGGCGCGCATGCCGGGGTCCATGCCAAGCGTCGGCAGGAATTCGTTGTCGAGCCAGCGCCGCACCGAGCGCAGCAGCCAGAAGCCCACGGCCACCGCCACCACCGCGTTGACGATGCGGTCCGGCACGATGTTCAGGCTGCGCAACCTGGTGCCGCCGAGCATCGTCAGCAGGCTGTCGAACAGGTCGCTCGGCGTGGTGCCGAAGCCGCCCGTCAGCAGCGACAGCGCCGCCACCAGCACCAGCAGCGCCACGCCCACGCCCGACAGCAGCGTCGAGGCCTGGTCGAGATGGCTGTCGTCGAGCCCGAACAGGTTCTTGATGGTGACGCCGCTGCGATGCTGTGCCGAGAACAGGCTCGCGCAGACGTCGCGCGTCAGTTGCGTGAGCACGTAGAAGCTGCACAGCACGATCTCGAACCACACGAGTTCGTAGGTGATGAAGCGCGCCACGGTGATATAGCCGATCAGCAACGCGGCCAGCGAGGCGATCACCGCCAGCGACACGGCGGCATGGATCATCCCGGCCAGCGTCGAGCGCGCCTCGGGCTGCTCGCCGGCGGCGGCCAGCTCGGCGCGCGCGCGGTTGGCGCGCAGCAGCGTCGCGCCGATCGTCAGCGCCACCACCAGCGCCACCACCCCGCGCCCGAACAGCGTGACCTGCAGGCTGGTGTCGGCGATCCGGTTCATCTGTTCGAGCGTGCCGGAGATCAGCAGCAGCGCGGCGAGCACGGTCGGGAAGCGCCGCATCGCGAGCGCGACCGGGTCGGCGATCGCCGGCAGCCGCCAGCTCGGGTGCCGCGTGCAGAGCAGCGCGCGGCCGAGCCCGGCGATCAGCGCGCAGGTCATCGCCAGCTCGCTGAACTTGGCGGCGAAATCGTCGAGCGCCGGGGTCAGCGGATCGCCGCGCGTGATCGCCACGTACAGCAATTGCACCGCCACGCCGGTAGCGATCACGGTGGCCAGCGCGGTGCCGAGCGCCAGCGCGCTGCGGCGCAGCCGCGTCTCGGGCAGGCGGTTCAGGCTGAACCACGCGAAGCCGTGTTCGAGCAGGCGCCGCCCGCCGCTCCAGATCGCCAGCGCGAGGCCGAGCAGCAGCAGCGTGCCGAGCCGCCGGCCCGGCTCCCAGGCGAACGCGCACTGCGCGCTGATCTGGCCGAAGAAGCCTTGCAGCTTGTCGCGATCGTCGGGCAGCGGCTTGCCGAACGGCGCCCAGAAGCTCGGCCCGAACAGGCTGCCCGAGCGCAGCGCGAGCTGGTTGCGCAACAGTCCGCGCCGCAGTTTCGCGTATTGCTGATTCAGGTTCGCGAGGTCGTCGCGTTCCGAGGTGGCCTGCTTGAGCAGCGCGTCGAACTGGCTGCGGCGCGTGGTCAGGTCGGCGCGCTGGCGCGCCACGGCCGGTGTTTCGGGCGGCGAGCCGGCCGCGGGCGCGGGGCCGAGCACGTCGAGCTGCGCCTGCACCTGCGCGCGTTGCGGGGTGAGCGCGTCGATCAGCTTGTCGACGTCGGTGCTCAGTTGCTCGGCCGCGCCGTCGAGCGTGTCGAGCTGCTGGCTGCTGATGGCGGCCGAGGTCTGCTGCTTGATGCGGTCCTGCTCGGATTGCAATTGCTTGAGCGTGGCGGCCGCGTCGGCGTAGGAGATCGCGGGCGGCGCGGCGGTGGCGCTGGCGGCGGAGGCGACGATCGGCTGCGCGAAGGCGTCCGGCGCGAGCGGGGCGGCGAGACAGAGCATCCACAGCAGCGGCGCGAATGCGCGCGCCAGTCGGGCGGTCAACGGCATGGAAAACCTTTTGTTCGGCGAGTGCGGCGGAGGCCGTGCAGCGGAGGCCGTGCGGCGAAGGCCGGGCCGCCCGCGTGCCGGGAAGCGCGGGAACGAGATGTTACCGGCTGCGGCCGCCGCTGTGGGCGCGCATGCAAGGGCGCCGTATCGGGTGCGCCCGGGCCTGGCGGGCGGCCCGTTCCGCACCAGCCGCGCGGGGCGGGGCCGCACGCGCCATCGGCCGCCGCCCGGCGCGTTGCGCAGCGTCACAGATCGTTACTCGCGTTACACACCGCGGCCGGCCTCGCACGGCCCCCGCGCGAGCCCGCCAAAGCCAGGCCCGGCGCGGTTTTGCGCGATGCCGGCCGGGCTCGGCGCGGCGTCGCGCCCGCCATGCCGCTGTGGCGGGATTGGGACTGACCCGCTGGTCATCGCGGCCGGTTCTGGTTGACAATCCGCGCACCGGTTCGGCGTGCCTGCGCGGTCTGTTTGGCCTGTTTGGCGCGACCCGCCAGCCGCTGCGAGACCCACAACAATTCCATCGAGATTCCGAGGCACCGACATGACTTTTCCAAAGCGTCCTATCGCCTTTGTCCTCACCGCGACGAATCACGGCACGATGATCGTGAACCGTCACGACCACAACACCACGACTACCGGCTTTCGCTACGGCGTCGGCCATCAGTTGCTGGAGAACGCCTGCTTCGACGCGAGCGAAATCGACTTCGTGCTGGCGATGCTGACGCGCCGCCACGAGTTGCACGGCGACGGCGTGGTGGCGATCGACGGCGGCGCGAACATCGGCGTGCATACGCTCGAATGGGCGCGCCACATGCACGGCTGGGGGCGGGTGCTCAGTTTCGAGGCGCAGGAGGTGGTGTTCTACGCGCTGGCCGGCAACATCGCGCTGAACAACTGCCTGAACGCGCGCGCCAAGCTGGCCGCGCTCGGCGAGCGTTGCGGCGAACTGAGCGTGCCGCAACCCGATTACCTCGCGCACGCGAGCTTCGGCAGCCTGGAGCTGCGCCCGCGCGAGAACGGCGAATTCATCGGCCAGACGATCGCCTACGACACCGCCTCGGGCTCCACGGTGCCGATGGTCAGCCTCGATTCGCTGAACCTGCCGCGCGTGGACCTGATCAAGCTCGACATCGAGGGCATGGAGATCGAGGCGCTGACCGGCGCGCGCGACACGCTGCGCCGCTGCAAGCCGATGTTGACCGTCGAGGTGCTGAAGACCGATTCGACCCAGGTCGAACAGTTCCTGGCCGAGTTCGGCTACCGCTGCGTGCCGGCCGGGCTGAACCTGATCGCCGTGCACCGCGACGATCCGGTGTCGGCGCACCTGCAGGTGGGCGAGGGCGTGGTGTTCATCAGTTGACGGTTCGGGTACACCGTTTGCCCGTGCGGCCGATGCGCGGCTTTCGAAATCGCTGCATGTGTGTCGAATTGAAATAAAAACGTTGTGATTCGTAAATATTTCGGTAAGGCGGCTACCGCAAGCGCGCGTTTTTAGGCATCCTGCGAATTGTCGAATGGTCCGGACCCCGAAGCAGTTGTGTCCGGACTGTGTCGAACCCCGCGTGAATCGTGAAAAGCCGCTAGGGGCTTGCCTTTACGTAGTTTTCGCTACCGTTTTTCGGGGGCTTTTCCAGTATCATGCGCCGGCCGGTGCGAATCACGTCCGGCCGATACGGGGCGGCGCGCCAGGGCGGATCGCCGGGCATGCACGGGTTTCCCGCAGTTGCACGAAAGGTTTTGTAATATCGCTCCGGTACACTCGGCGGCCCTGATTCCGCCCAGTCCGCCACGGCGGTCGATGCAGCCTGCGTTCGGGTACGCAGGCGCATGACGACGATCGCTTCGGCAGCGCCACACTCGCGACGGGTTCCAGCCTGACACTTCTGATTCATGTCCTTCAGTGATTTACCGCGGCGCGCGACGGCCGGTTTGACGCGCGCCCGCCAGACTTTGCGGCTCGATCGGCTCGTTTCGCCGTTGCTTGCGCTCGGCATCGGCATTGCCCTGCTGTTCGTGTTCCAGCATCTGTCGGAGACCGTCGACTACCGCTCGGTGATCCGGCATCTGCGCGCCCTGACGGCGGGCGAGTGGGCCGGCGCGCTCGGCGCGACCGCCCTCAGCTACGCCGCGCTGGTGGCGCGCGACTGGATCGGCCTGCGCTACGTGGGCGCCAAGGTGCCGCGCGTCTCGCTGTGGATCGGCACCATCGCCGGCACCGCGCTCGGCAACGCCACCGGCTTCGGCGCGCTGACCGGCGGCGCGGTGCGGGTGCGCGTCTACGGCCCCTCGGGCGTCACCACCGCGCAGATCGGCCGCATGACCGTGTTCATGGGCGGCACGCTGATGCTCGGCATCGTCGGCATGACCGCGCTCGGCATGGTCGGCGGCTCCGGGCCGCTGGCCTCGATGCTGCCGGTGCCGGCCGACTGGCTGACCGTGATCGGCGCGCTGATCCTGGTGGCGCTGGCCGGGCTGGTGGCGTTCTGCGGGCGCGAGCCGCGCGAGGTGCGCTCGCGCTGGAGCTGGCTCTCGTTCGACATTCCCGCGCGGCGCGACCTGGTCGCCCAGCTCGTGTTCGCCGCCGTCGACGTGGTGGCGGCCGGCCTCGCGCTGTGGGCGCTGCTGCCGCACGGCCATATCGGCTTCGTCACGTTCATCACCGTCTATTCGGGCGCGCTGCTGCTCGGCATGATCGGCCATACGCCGGGCGGCATCGGCGTGTTCGAGGCCGCCATGGCGTTCACGCTCGGCAGCGCCGTGCCGCCCACGTCGATGCTGGCCGCGCTGCTGGCCTATCGGGCGATCTATTTCGGCGTGCCGCTGGCGCTGTCGGCCGGCCTGCTGGCCGTGTTCGAGGGGCGCGCGGTCAGCCAGCGCTTCGTCTCGACGCAGGCCGCGCAGGTCTCGCAACTCGCGCCGCTGTTCCTGAGCCTCGTGACGTTCGCGGTGGGCGGCATGCTGGTGATCTCGGGCGCCACGCCCGCGTTCTGGCAGCGCATCGCGGTGCTGCGCGGGGTGGTGCCGCTGTGGGTCATGGAAGGCTCGCAGGTGCTGTGCAGCGTGCTCGGCGTGTCGCTGCTGTTCGTCGCGCGCGGGCTGCTGCGCCGGCTCGACGCGGCCTGGTGGATCACGTTCGGCCTGACGCTGGTCAGCCTCGCGCTGTCGTTCTCGAAGGGGCTGGCGTTCGTCGAGGCGGGCGTGCTCGGCGCGCTGCTGCTGCTGCTGCTGGTGTCCCGGCGCCGCTTCAACCGTCACTCGTCGCTGTTCGCCGAGCCGTTTACGATCGGCTGGTTCGTGTCGGTGGCGATGGTGCTGATCCTGGCCGTCTGGGTGCTGCTGTTCGCGTTTCGCGATATTCCCTATTCGCAGGAAATCTGGTCGCAGTTCGCGTTCGACGAGCGCGCCTCGCGGGCCTTGCGCGCCACGCTGGCGGCCGGCGTGTTCGCGGCGATGGCGTCGCTCTGGCAGATGCTGCGCCCGGCCGCGGGCCGCTTCGTGGTGCCCGAGCCGCAGGATCTGGCCGACGCGGCGCGCATCATCCGCGCCCAGGAGCGCAGCGACGTGGGTCTCGCGCTGATGGGCGACAAGAGCTTCCTGTTCTCGCCGTCGCGCGAGGCGTTCCTGATGTACGCGAAGCACGGCCGCACCTGGGCCGCGCTCTACGATCCGGTCGGCCCGCGCCACGAATGGGCCGGGCTCATCAACGAATTGATCCTGCGCGCGCACACCCACGGCGGGCGCGCCGCGTTCTATCAGGTGCGCGCCGAGGGGCTGCCGCTCTATCTCGATGCGGGCCTCACGCTCGTCAAGCTCGGCGAGGAGGCGCATATCGCGCTGGAGGCGTTCGACCTCAAGGGCTCGAACCGCTCGCATCTGCGCTATGCGCTCAAGCGCGGCGACCGCGAGGCGATGTCGGTCGAGGTGATCGAGCCGCAGGCGGTGCCGGGCATGCTGCCGGTGCTGCGCGAAATCTCCGACGACTGGCTCGACAGCCGCGACGCGCGCGAGAAGAGCTTCTCGGTGGCCGCGTTCCACGACGGCTATCTGGCCACCCAGTCGGTGATGCTGGTGCGCCAGGGCGGCGAGCCGGTCGCGTTCGTCACGTTCATGACCACCGACCTGAACACCGACGCCACCGTCGGCGTCATGCGCCACGTGCCCGAGGCCTCGCCGTACGCGATGGAATACCTGTTCACGCAGCTCGCGCTGCATCTGAAGGAAGCCGGGTTCCGCCGCCTGAGCCTCGGCATGGCGCCGTTCTCGGGGATGGGCACCGCGCCGATGTCGTCGCTGTGGCACCGGCTCGGCCGGGTGGTCTGGCGCTTCGGCGGGCGTTTCTACAATTTCCGCGGCTTGCGCGCGTTCAAGAGCAAGTTCGAGCCGCAATGGGAGCCGCGCTATCTCGCGGCTTCCGGTTCGGTCGGCGTTTTCGTGACGCTCGCCGATTTGTCTTTGCTGGCAGGAGGTCGGCGTTCATGAAGTGGAATCATTGGGGCCGATTGGCCATCTCGGCGGCGTTCGTTCTTGTCCAGGCAAGCGGCGCCCACGCGGCGGACACCGCCAAACCGGCCGCTAAAACGAATGCGGATCACGCAATGCATGCCGGCGCTGCCAGCGCGGCGCATCCCGCCTCGGCCGTGATCGGCGAGGCCGGCGTGCCGAGCCGCCTGCCGGGCGGGCGCTACGGCGACGTGATCGTCGTGAAGCCCGAGGGCGAGATCCACGGCTTCGTGGTGCTGTATTCGGCGGCCGGCGGCTGGAGCGCCGACGACCAGAACACGGCGGCCGTGCTGGCCAAGGCCGGCGCGCTGACGGTGGGCGTGGATACCGCGCGCTACGCGGCCAATCTGGCCAAGACCAAGGAAAGCTGCCATCAACTGGTGGGCGACGCGGAAGCGGTCAGCCACCAGCTCGAACGGCAGATCAAGACCTCGCGCTACTACGCGCCGATCGTGGCCGGCATCGGGCAGGGCGGCGCGCTCGCGCGTCAGGTGCTCGCGCAGGCGCCCGAGAACACCATCTCCGGCGCGGTGACGGTGGCCCCGGCCGCGACGCTCGATCCGCGCTTCAAGATGTGCCCGCCGGACCCGACGGTCAGCCGCCGCAAGACGCCGGGCTTCGTCGACACGGCCGCCGCCGGCGATGCGTCGAAGCTGGTCGCGCTGCTCGCGCCGCACCTGCGCGACGGCACGGCCGACGAGCTCGACGTATCCGACCTGCCGCTCGTGGAGTTGCCGGCCAAGCCGGGCAGCGCCGCGTCTGCCGATGGCAACCTGCTGGCGATCGTGATTTCCGGCGACGGCGGCTGGCGCGATCTCGACAAGACGATCGCCGAGGCCTTGCAGAAGGATGGCGTGTCGGTGGTCGGCATCGACAGCCTGCGCTATTTCTGGAGCGAGAAAACGCCGGCGCAGACCAGCCACGATCTGGCGCGCGTGATGCAGACCTACATGGCGCGCTGGCATGCGTCGCACGTCGCGCTGATCGGCTATTCGTTCGGCGCCGACGTGATCCCGTTCGCCTACAACCGGCTGCCGCCGGCGCTGCAGGAGAAGGTGGCCGTGATGTCGCTGCTCGGCTTCGCGCCGACGGCCGATTTCCAGATTCGCGTGACCGGCTGGCTCGGCATGCCGGCCAGCGATCAGGCACTGAAGGTGCGTCCGGAATTCGACAAGCTGCCGGCCAAGCAGGTGCAGTGCTTCTACGGCGCGACCGAGAAGGAAACGCTGTGCCCGGCGTTGGCCGGCACCGGCGCCGAGGTCGTCAAGACCGGCGGCGATCACCACTTCGGTGGCGATTACCTGTCGCTGGAGCGGCGCATTCTGGCGGCGTTCAGGAAGAATATCGGCGCGCGTTGATGGGTTGATCCTGCGTTGATCGCCGAATCACGGCGGCGCGGGCCTTCGGGCTTGCGCCGCCGTTTTCGTTTGGGGGATTGCGCCGCATTTTGCTTCCGGGTTTCCTTTCGTCGCCCCGATTGCTGAACCACGCTCACGAGCCCGTGCACGGCCGGCGGGCTTCACGCGGCGCGGCTGCCTTTGCTACATTCCCCCGGCTGACGTCCACGCGGGCCGCGCGCATTCTGCCGCCGCCCGCCCAACCGGAGAATCGATCATGTCCACGCCCACGCAGATCCAGAACAAAGTCGTCGTCATCACCGGCGCGAGCAGCGGGCTCGGCGAAGCCGCCGCGCGCCGGCTCGCCGCCGACGGCGCCCGCATCGTGCTCGGCGCGCGCCGCATCGAGCGGCTCGACGCGCTGGTGGCCGACCTGAAGGCGCACGGCGCCGAGGCGCTGGCGGTGGCCACCGACGTGACGCAACGCGACGAGGTGCAGCGGCTGGTGGATACCGCCGTGGCCAGCTTCGGCCGCATCGACGTGCTGATCAACAACGCCGGGCTGATGCCGCATTCGCCGCTGGAGCGCGGCAAGACCGACGACTGGGACCGCATGATCGACGTGAACCTGAAGGGCGTGCTGTACGGCATCGCCGCCGCGCTGCCGCACATGCAGACGCAGAAATCGGGGCACCTGATCAACGTGGCGTCGGTGGCGGCGCACAAGGTGCGCCCGGGCAGCGCCGTGTATGCGGCCACCAAGGCGGCGGTGCGGATGCTGTCGGAAGGGCTGCGCCAGGAAGTGAAGCCGTACGGCATCCGCACCACGGTGATCTCGCCCGGCGCGATCGACACCGAACTGCCCGACAGCATCACCGAGGCCGACATCGCGGCGGCCGTGCGCGAGTTCTACGGCATCGCGCTGCCGGCCGAGTCGTTCGCGAACCTGGTGGCCTACGTGATCGGCGCGCCCGAGGACGTGGACATCAACGAGGTGGTGTTCCGGCCGACGCGGCAGGAGTTTTGAGGACACGGGGGCGCGCGGCCGTCGCCTGAGGGTCGAGCGGCTGCACGGCTGCACGGCTGCACGGCTGCACGGCTGCACGGCTAAACGGCTAAACGGCTAAACGGCTACACGGCCGAAGGCTCGACAGCCCGACAGCCCGACAGCTCGACAGCTCGACAGCTCGACAGCTCGACAGCTCGACAGCTCGACAGCTCGACAGCTCGACAGTCGATTCAACTCCGCTTCATCCACCCGCCGCCCGCACCGGCAAATCCGCCGCATAGCGCCCCGGCGTCACGCCGAGCGTGCGGCGGAACATCTCGATGAACGCGCTGACGTTGTCGTAGCCGAGTTCCAGCGCGATGGTCGTGACCGGCGCGCCGGCCGCGAGCCGTTCGAGCGCGCGCAGCACGCGCGCCTGCTGGCGCCATTGCGCGAAGCTCATGCCGGTTTCCGCCGCGAAGCGCCGGCTCAGCGTGCGCGGCGCGATGCCGGCCCAGTGCGCCCAATCGGCCGCGCCGCGATGGTCGGCCAGGTCGGCCGCCAGCGCATCGGCGATCCGCGCCAGGCGCCGATCGCTCGGCTTCGGCAGGCCCAGCGCCTGCGCCGGCGAGGCCGCGATTTCCGCCACGATCAGCTCGGCGATGCGCGTTTCGTCGGCATCGTGCGAGCCGCCCGGCCAGCTTGCCGCGCGCCGCACCGCCTCGCGCAGCAGCGGGTTGGTGCGGATCGCGCGCGGCTCGGCCGGCAACGCCGCGCGCGCCGCCGCTTCCTCGACGAACACGCTCCAGCCCGAGAACGGGCCGTGCGAGCGCAGCGAATGCCAGTGGTGGGGCGGCACCCAGATCGCATGGGTGGCCGGCACGACCCACTGCTGCGCCTCCAATCCCACCGACAGCAGCCCGCTCAACGCGCCGATCAACTGGCCGCGCGGGTGCCGGTGCACGTCCGTTTCGCGTGCCGCTGACTGCGTCAATTCAGCAGCCGCAACTAACGGTCCGCCCGACTGGAGTACGAGTGGTGGGGGCAGCAGCGGATCGAGCATGGCCGAAATTCCGTATCGAATGGCTTGCATGAGGGAGTTGGGCCGATTCTATCTCGATAAACTGCTTTCTATCGAAACCGGCGTCGCGCGGCGACTGCCCAAGGAGGATCACGATGCGAGCGGAACAACTGCTGCCCGACGGGCAGAACCAGGCCGATCTGAACGGCGTGACCGTGCGCAAGGGCACGGTAGGCGCGTTTCTCTTCAATGCGCGCGTGCTGGGCACGCCCGATGCGACGCCTCAGGCGCGCGCCGAGGCGCGGGCGGACATCCTGGCCGCGCTGCCGGCGCTGCGCGCGCTCGGCCTGTTCGAGGTGCTGGAAGTGCGCGACCCCGCCTTGCGCGCCTGGATCGGCGCACAGTGAGCGTCGATCCATCGAACGCAGCGCGCCACCCCCAACCGGATATCCACGGAGAAAACCCATGAAAGCAGCGATCGTGAAATCGGCCGGCCAGGCGCCGGTATACGGCGATTTCGACGCACCGCGCGCCGCCGACGGCTGCCGCGAGATTCGCGTGCGTGCCGCCGCCCTGAGCCATGTCACGCGTTCGCGCGCGGCGGGTGTGCATTACACGTCGGAGGCGGCGGGCCAGGGCGGGGCGTTCGTGCCGTTCGTGCCCGGCATCGATGGCGTGGGCGAGGACGCCGACGGCCGGCGCGTCTACTTCTTCGCGCCGGTCGCGCCGCACGGCGCGATGGCCGAGCGCAGCGTCGCCATCGACGCGCATTGCCTGCCGCTGCCCGACGCGCTCGACGACGTGACGGCTGCCGCGCTGGCGATCCCCGGCATGTCGTCGTGGGCCGCGCTCAAGGAGCGCGCGCGGCTCCAGTTCGGCGAGACGGTGCTCGTCAACGGCGCGACCGGCTCGTCGGGGCGGCTCGCCGTGCAGCTCGCGAAATATCTGGGCGCGGGCAAGGTGATCGCCACCGGGCGCGACGCCACCGCGCTGGCCGAACTGACCACGCTCGGCGCCGACGTGATCGTGCCGCTGACCCAGGACGACGCGCTCGACGCCGCGCTGCGCGAGCAGTTCTCGGGCGGCGTGGACATCGTGCTCGACTACCTGTGGGGGCCGAGCGCCCATGCGTTGCTCGGCGCGGCGGCGCGCGCGCTGCCCGACCTGGCCGAGCTGCGCTACGTGCAGATCGGCGCGATCGGCGGCAGCGAGATCTCGCTGCCGGCCGCCGTGCTGCGCGCCACCGCGATCACGCTGATGGGCAGTGGGATCGGCAGCGTGCCGTTGCCGATGCTGATCGAGGCGCTGCGCATGGTGCTCGACGTCGCGCCGCGCGCAGGGTTGCGGATCGACGCGCACGCGGTGCCGCTGGCGCAGGTCGGCGAGACGTGGGCGAAGACGGACAGCCGGCGGCGCACGGTGTTCACGATCGATTGAGGCCGGGGTGGCGTGATTTCGGAACGGCCAGTTTGAAGGGGTGATCGTATCGTTTCGATAAGAAAAGTTATCTTAACGATGCGATGGCGTGCCAATCTCCCGGCTGGCGCTCCCATTCGACCCACGGCTAATCGCCGGGCGGCCCGCTGCGGCAGGCCTGGCAGCGGATCACTGCCACGAAATACCGGTATCCCGCGGTCGGGCGGGATCCGTTGGTTCGGGTTTGATCAGTGGGGGCGAGCGGGTGACGGGTAGGCCGACCTGACAGATCCGCCGGTAATCGCGCGCAACGGCGCAGCGATGCGATGGCCGCGGCCGGTGTCATTCGCGGGGGCGATCGCGTCGATCGCATGCCAGCCGGCGTCCTCAGACCCGACCAGGCAGGCACCACGACAAGCCGTCCACCTTGCCTCGAGCCGCGCTCCCGACGTGCAGCGTTTTGAGTCCGGCGGCCCGCCTTGTCGGAGCACGGGATCGGTGCCCAGTGCGTCGTCGCCGGCGCCGCAAATGCAGTCCGTCTGGCCGGACCAGCGCCATCCAGCTGCGCTGGCGCCCCGTGGTGTCCTCCGTGATCGTGTCCCATGCGGCGACGCCACGAACAGGTGGCCGCCGTCGAGCTCTCCATCTCGACGTCGCACGGCGGCTCAGTCCCGCCGGCCTTCGCCGGATTGCTTGCCCGCAACCGTGAGCGCCGTGTCATCCGGAGCCCCGCCATCGCGTCGACTATCACGGCACAAGATCGGTTGAAATCATGCGTTGCGCTACGACTCGAGCTTCTTGACCTTGTCTGCCGTCAGCAGCGTCCGTCGATGGCGGCCTTGAGTTCCTGCGCGAGCGCCAGCGCCTGCTCGGCGGACTTGATGTTCGCGAAACCGAGCAGCAGGCCCTTTTTCGGCGGTGCGTCGAGATAACGTGCCGAGAGCGGCTCCACGGCCAGATGGTGGTTCTTCGCGTCCTGCGCGAGCAGGCGGTCGTCCTCGGCATCGTCGAGGCTCGCCAGCAGGTTCAGGCCGCCCGGCATGTCCTGGAACAGCATGCGTTTGCTGAAGGTCGCGCGCATGCTGTCGATCAGCATCTCGCGCCGTTGCGAATAGGCGGCACGCATTTTCTTCAGATGGCGTGCGAAATAACCTTCATTGAGGAAATCGGCGGTCACGCCCTGGAGCAGCATCGGGCAGCCGTCGTAAAGCCGGCCGCAGGCTTCTTCGAAGCGCGCGACGAGCGGCTTCGGCACGACCAGATAGGCGAGCCGGAGGGCAGGGCTCAACGCCTTGCTGAAGGTGCCGATGTACAACACGTTGCTGGTCGCCACGAGGCTCGCCAGCGCGGGCAGCGGGCGGCCGTCGTAGCGGAACTCGCTGTCGTAGTCGTCCTCGATGATGAACGCGTCGTTCTGCTGCGCCCAGGCGATCAGCTCGAAGCGTCTCACCAGCGACAGCGGCACGCCTAGCGGGCTTTGATGCGCCGGCGTGACGAGGGCGAAACGCGCATGCGGCGCCAACTCCTTGCCCTTCGCGACGCAGATGCCGTCCTCGTCGACAGGCACGGGGACGATGCGCGCGCCCATCTTCGCGAACAGATAACGGCTGGCCGGAAAGCACGGGTCCTCGAGCCAGAGTTCGTCGAGCGGCCGTAACAGGGTGCGCGACAGCAGGCTGATGACGCTGCGGTAACCGGGCATCACGAACACCTGCTCCGGCGAGCAGTCGAGCCCGCGCGAGATGTTCAGGTAGGCGGAGGTCGCCTCGCGCAGCGGCTGGTAGCCTGCCGGGTTCGGATAGGCCAACAACCGGCTCTGCACGCGCGCCTGTTTGGTGACGAGCGATGCCCATAGCTTGTGGGGGAACAGGTCGAGCGCCGGCAGTCCGAGCTGGAACGGCGGCGGGTTCGCCTTCATGGTCGGAGCCGGTGGCCGGGGCACGGTACGGACGATGTCGGCCCGCGCCAGCGAGTCGCGTACCTGCTGCGATGCGAGCGAGGGCGAGACGATCGTGCCGGCCTGACCGCGCGCCACCAGGTAACCCTCGCCGATCAGCAGATCGTAGGCCAGCTCGACGGTGCTGCGAGAGAGCTGCAATTCGCTCGCGAGATTGCGCATCGACGGCACGCGCGCGCCGGGTGCGTAGGTGCCGTTCGCGATTGCGCGGCGAAACCGTTCGTAGATTTGACGATAGAGATAGAGCGGCTCTTTGCGGCCATGTTGTAAGGATTGTGTGTCCGCCACTTCAATGCTCCCGAGCTCCTGGACAGGCGAGGGTCAACCGGGCGAGTGGAATCTTCGCTGAATGCACTGCCATCCCTTGATCCGATCCGACTCGCCATGCGAGGTCAAGCCTGTGAAAAACCAGCAACGGCTGGCGTTTTAGGCTTCGTGCCGGCAAACCGCCGAGCACATATATGCCGCCGATCGGGCTATGCCCGTCGGGACTCGTTTTACTAAAAACAGCAATGGATTGTTTCTTTGAGTGAGATGCTTTTTGGCATCCCGTGGATGTTCGGAGTTTCGCATATCTCATGTAGGGGAATAATTTTCCTATGCGGCGAACGCGATAAATTTTCAAGCGATTGCCGCATACATCAAAGTAAATGGGCGAAATGCCGATGTCATGACGCCTGGGATTTCGCGCTGGAATTTTTTAATGACAAGCGGCGGCGATGATTTTCGGACTGCCCCGATTCGCCTAGATTTTACCTATATTCCGGTTCGCGGATATCGATTTTCCAAGGCCATAAAGCCGTGATGGCAAAAATCCGGAAAACCGCTTGACCATCTTGTCGTGCTCGATAAGTGCCATCTTGGCTGTGAGCTGTTCGCAAAGTCTGATGTATATTTATTTGCGTTGAATCTTGTTTGTCTTTATCGCGTCGAAGTGACGCAGTTTAAATAAAGTACTCCGATAATCGACGCTTCCTGAGTTTCCTGATAAAGAGTTTGTCCGGAAAACACTTCCTGCGATGTGGTAATGGCGTTGTGCGATATGCATTGGCGGGGCATAACCGGCCGGTATCCGGGCGGCTTCGATGGTTTATCTGAATGAATTTGAACGCGAGGACATGCGGCGTGCGTTGCGTACCGCGTCGGCTTCGTTCGTTCCGACGAAAGCTCGGCGACGGGTTCGGCCCGCCGATTTGTAGGTTTTAAGCACGTTAATGAGGGAAAACATGGAAGTTCAGGCGAAAAAAGAAGTATGGGCCCGGCTGTTCGAAGATCGGAAGCTGGGCGCCGGCAATTTCTTCTTGAAGGCGTACGAGGCGTATCCGAACCGGGACGAGGTGTTCCTGTTCCTGGAGAAGCCCTATGTGTCGCCTTCGGGGCATGCGCATCAGTCCTTTTCGCTCGAAACGCTGCACGCCGTCGTCGCCGAGCTGGCGGCCTGGTATGCGCATCAGGCAGTGGAGAGGGGCGAATATGTGTGCCTCTATCTCGGCGACGGCGTTGCCTCGTTCCTGCACTTCCTGGCGTTGAACAGCCTCGGCTGTGTGCCAGTGCTCGTGAACGGCAATCTGCGCCCGGACATCGCCGTGGCCTATGCGCAGATCAACCGCTTCACGGTGCTGGCCTACGATCGCGAGACGGCCGCGCGCTGGCAATTGCCGGGGCCGCTGGCCGGTGTGAAGGCGCTCGATGCCGGGTTCCAGGAAGGTCTCGCCATCCGGTTCGCGGCGCTGCCGGCTGGCCAATTGCTCGTCGATCGCCATGGCGAGGACACCATCATGATTTGCCACAGCTCGGGCACCACGGGTATCCCGAAAGCGGTGCTGTTCGGTCATGATCAATTCTTCGCGGGCAAGCGCGAGCGCCTCCAGGGCTTCGTCGAGCGGGACGACGACCGGCTCGTCACTGCGATGCCGACCACCCACGCCGCCGGCATCAGCTACCTGATGACGGGTACGCTGCTGCAGTTGCCGACGCTGTCGCTGAATACGCAGTTTGGCAACGCGGTGGCGAACCTGATCGCCGATTTCCGAGCGACGATCGTCACGGCATTCTCGCAAACCTACGCCTCGCTCGCCGATCAGCACCTGCCCGACGCCTACCTCGGTACAGTGCAACGCTTCTACAACACCGGCGACACGGCGCACGAATCGCATATCCGCGAGTTGCTGCGCATCGCGCCGCAGGCACGCTTCATCGACATGTTCGGCGCCTCCGAGCTCGGCATGTCGCAGTTCTACAAGGTGTCACGCGCCAACGACGTGACTTCGATCCGAACGGTCGGCACACCTGCACCCTATGCGAGCTGCGCGATCCTCGCGCCCGATGGCCAGGAGCTCGGCGACGGCGTGCCCGGTTATTTCGGCGTGCGCTCGCCCACCGTCACCCCCGGTTATTACGGCCAGCCGCGCCTGACCGCGCTCACGCGCCTGAACGGCTACTGGCTCACCGGCGACATCGGCCTGCGCAAATCCAACGGCGAATTCGTCCACCTCGACCGGATCGTCGACGTGGTCAACACCACGCTTGGCGCGCCCGGCTACACGCTGCTGCTCGAAGAACACCTGCTGCGGCTCGACAACGTGTTCGACGTCTCGGTAACGGGCGTCTCGCGCGGCCCGACGTTCGAGGAGGCGATCGTGGTGCTGGTGCGGCTCGCGTCCGGCGCGGATGCCCGCGCGCGGGCCGATGTCGAGCGGCTGCTGTATCACACGCTGGCCTGCCACCCGTTCCAAGGCAAGCCGATGCTGCCCGACTACACGGTCGTGGTCGGCGTGACCGCACCGGACTTCGCCTTGCCGGTCGGCTCGACCGGCAAGGTGCTCAAGCGTGTCGTGCGCGACAGTTTCTGGTCATGGCAGCGCGACCACGACGATGGCGATCGCAGCAAGTTTGTCGAGCTGCTCTGGAATCACCAGGCCGACCTGTCGTTGCTGCCGCGTGAAGCCGAGCGCAGTCTGCTCGAACACGTCTTTGCGGCCTGAGGGGGCGACATGGAGATCATCGAACCGATGCAAGTCGACGAGGCGGTGTTCCAGCAGCGCATCGACGACGGCCGCAAGATCGAGCCGCAGGACGGCATGCCCGAGGCTTACCGCCGTACGCTGATGCGGCAGATGGCCCAGCACGCTCACTCGGAGTACGTCGGCATGCTGCCCGAGGGCGGCTGGATTTCGCGCGCGCCGACGCTGCACCGCAAATGCATCCTGCTCGCGAAAGTGCAGGACGAGGCGGGCCATGCGCAGTACCTCTACAGCGCGATGGAAACGCTCGGCATCTCGCGCGAGGAGGCTTACGGCCGATTGCTCGACGGCCGCGCCAAGTATCTGAACATCTTCAACTACCCGGCGCTGACTTGGGCCGACGTCGGCATGATCGGCTGGCTGACCGACGGCGCGGCGATTGTCAACCAGGTGCCGCTGTCGCGCTGCTCCTATGGACCTTACGCGCGTGCCATGGTGCGGATCTGCCAGGAGGAGAGCTTTCACCATCGGCAGGGTTTCGACCTCGTCATGAAGCTCGTGCAGGGCACGCCGGCCCAGCGCCAGATGGCGCAGGACGCGCTCGATCGCTGGTGGTGGCCGACGCTGATGGTGTTCGGGCCGCCCGATGGCGACTCGCCGCATTCGGCGCGCTCGATGAAATGGGGCATCAAGCTCTATTCCAACGATGCGTTGCGCCAGAAGTTCATCGATCAGACGGTGCCGCAGGTGCATTTCCTCGGCCTCGATGTACCGGACGAGAACCTGCGCTGGAATGCCGAGACCGGCCATTACGAAATCGGCCGGATCGACTGGGATGAATTCGATCGCGTGATCAATGGCGGCGGGCTCTGCAACCGGGCCCGAATCGAGGCGCGCAACAAGGCCTGGGACGACGGCGCCTGGGTGCGCGAGGCGGCCGCGGCCTATGCCGCACGGCAGGACGGCGCGGAGGTTTCGCATGGCTGACTGGAAACTCTGGGAAGTATTCGTGCGCAGCCAGAACGGCGTGGCTCACCGCCACATCGGCAGCGTGCAGGCGACGGATGCGCAAATGGCGCTGCAGCACGCGCGTGACGTCTACACGCGCCGTGGTGAGGGTGTGAGCCTCTGGCTCGTCGCCTCGGAGCATCTCGTGACGAGCAACCCCGACGATCGATCGACTTGGTTCGCCTCGTCGCAGGACAAAGCCTACCGTCACGCCACGTATTTTCAGGTACCGGAAGGAGTGCAGAACCTGTGAAGACGAATAACGGATTCGACACGGGGCTGGCCGACTACGTGCTGCGTCTCGGCGACAACTGCCTGATCCTCTCGCAGCGGCTGTGCGCGTGGTGCGGCCACGGCCCGACGCTCGAGGAGGATCTCGCGTTGTCCAACGTCGCGCTCGATTATCTCGGGCAGGCGCGGATGTGGCTCGGTCATGCCGGGAGTCTCTACCCGGTGCTGCGCGGCGAGGACGAACTCGCCTATCTGCGCGAGGCGCATGAGTTCCGCAACGTGCTGCTGGTCGAGCAGCCGAACCAGGATTTCGCGGACCTGCAGATGCGTCTGTTCCTGTTCGACAGCTGGTATGCGCTGATGCTCGCCGCGCTCTCGCATTCGCGTGACGCGCAGATCGCCGCGATCGCGGCCAAGTCGGCCAAGGAGAACGCCTATCACCTGCGCTGCAGCAGCTACTGGATCGTGCGTCTGGGCGGCGGCACCGCGCTCAGCCGCGCGAAACTCGAACGCGCGCTCGACGCATGCTGGGATTACGTCGGCGAACTGTTCCTGATGGACGACCTCGAGACGCTCATGTTCGAGCGCGGCATCGGCTGCGATCTCGCCGAGCTGCGGGTGAAGTGGCGGACGTACGTCGACGAGGTGTTCGCGGAAGCGGGCCTGGCGACGCCGGCTCGCGGCTCGCTCATGCAGTACGGCAAGCAGGGCCAGCACTCCGAACATCTGGTCGGGCTGCTGATGGAGATGCAGTACCTGCAGCGGGCCCATCCCGGAGCGCAATGGTGAGCGCCATCCACGAAAACGGCGTTCGCCCCGGTCTCGAACGCATCTGGGAATGGCTGGCCCATGTGCCGGATCCGGAGATGCCGTTCGTCTCGGTGGTCGACCTCGGGATCGTCCGCGAGGCGCGCTGGGTCGACGGCGTGCTGCGCGTGGTGGTGACACCTACCTACAGCGGCTGTCCCGCGAGGCGGCCGATCGAGGAAGCGATCCGGTGCGTGTTGAACGACCACGGCATCGAGCAGGTTGTGATCGAAAGCCGGCTCGATCCGGCCTGGACGACGGAATGGATCAGCCCCGCCGGCCGCGCGAAGCTGGCCGCGGCCGGTATCGCGCCACCGCTGCCGGTGGCCGACGGCCGGCAGCCGCTGCGCTTTCGCATGCCGTCGCCGCCGTGCCCGTACTGCGGCTCGGACGCAACGCGTCTGACGAGCGAGTTCGGCGGCACGCTCTGCAAGTCGATGCATGTTTGCGATGACTGTCAGAACCCGTTCGAGCACTTCAAGTGCATCTGAGACGCAGGATCAGGAGGAACCCACCATGTCGCAATTTTTCCCGCTGACGATCGCGGCCGTGCGGCCCGAGACACGCGATGCCGCCGTGCTCGAATTCGCGGTGCCGCAGGAGTTGAAATCGCAGTTCATGCACCGCCAGGGGCAGCACCTGACTCTGCGCGCGTCGATCGACGGTCAGGAGGTGCGCCGCGCCTATTCGCTCTGCAACGCGGTGGGTGCGCCGCTGCAGGTGGCGATCAAGAAAGTGGAGGGCGGGTTGTTCTCGAACTGGGCGCACGGCAACCTGCGCGCTGGCCAGCAGATCGAGGTGATGCCGCCGTCGGGCAATTTCTTCGTGCCGCTCGAGGCGGGGCGCGCGCTGCACTACGTCGGTTTCGCGAGCGGCTGCGGCATCACGCCGATGCTGTCGATCCTCGAAACCACCTTGCGCGAGGAGCCGGAAAGCCGCTTCACGCTTGTCTACGGCAATCGCAATATCGCCGCGATGATGTTTCGCGAGGTGCTGTCGGACCTCAAGGATCGATATCCGTCGCGGTTTTCGTTGATCTACGTGTTCAGCGGCGAGACGCAGGAAGTCGAGCTCTGCAATGGCCGACTTACCTATCCATGCGCGCAGGGCCTGCTCGGCAGTTGGCTGCCGGCCGCCTCGATCGATCATGCCTTCGTGTGCGGCCCGATGCAGATGATGGAAGACGTCTGCCGCGCACTCGAGGAGGCCGGGGTCGCGAAATCGCGCATCAGGCGCGAGTTCTTCAAGCCGGCCACCGAACCGGTGGCGCGCGCGCAGCGGGCTGCCGTAGCCGACGGCGCCGGCAAGCGGATCACGCTGATCGTCGACGGTGCGACACGCCAGATCGAATGGACCGGCGCCGCCGACACGATCCTCGACGAGGCGCTCGCGGCCGGCATCGACATCCGCTACTCGTGCAAGGGCGGCGTGTGCGCGACCTGCCGCTGCCGCGTGGTCGAGGGGCGCGCCGAGATGACGACGCAATACGCGCTCGACGACCAGGAACTGGCCGACGGCTACGTGCTCGGCTGTTGCGCGCGGCCGCTCACGCCGAACCTGGTTCTCGAATTCGACTGACCGGCCCGGTTTCTCCGATCGAATGCGAACCCATCCTGACCGACGGATATTCATGGTATCTCCCCAATCCCTGTCGCCGCTCGACCGCTGGTGCTTTTGCTTGGCCACGGGTTTTTCCGTCGCCGCGGTGGTTTACCACCAGTCGATGACCGGGGCGATCGCCGCCACGTTCGGCGTGCCGGCCGGCTCGCTGTCGCGGCTGTCGGTGGCGACCCAGCTCGGTTACGGCCTCGGTCTCGTGCTCGGGTTGCCGCTCGGCGACCTGATCGCACCGCGCCGGCTTGCGCCGGCCGTGATCGGCGCGCTCGGGCTGGTGGTGATCGCCGAGTCGGCGGCGCCCTCGCTCGACGTGCTGACCGTGCTCTGCTTCCTGGCCGGGATGCTGTCGATCGGTGGCCAACTGCTGATTGCCTATTGCGCGAAAGCGTTCCCGCCCGAACAGCGCGCCCGGGTGGTCGGCAGCATGATGTCCGCGCTGTTCGCGGGCCTGCTCGGCGCGCGCGTGCTGTCGGGTTGGGGCGCCGAGCATCTCGGCTGGCGTCCTGTGTATCTGGTGGCGGGCGCCCTGACGCTGGTGTGGGCCGCACGTCTCGTGTGGGCGGTCGGCGAGGTGCCGATGGGCCAGCCGCCGCGCTACGGCCAGATGCAACGCCGGCAGTTGGGGCTCTGGCAGGCGTATCCCGAGCTGCGCCGCCTCGCGCTGGTGGCGGCCTGTTTCTTCGCCGCGTCCAACGGCATCTGGGCCAACGTGATCTCGCTCGCGCATGCGACGCTGAACTGGAGCGCGGGGCAGACCGGCCTGCTCGCGTTTTCGTCGGTGATCGCGCTGCGCTCGCCGTCGATCGTGCGCCGGCTGCAGAAACACCTGCACTGGAGCGGCGTGATCGTGCTGTTCGGCGCGTGTCTCGCCACGGTGTCGGTGGCCGCTTTCCTGGTCGGCACGCATCTGCTGATGATCGTGGTGTTTTTCATCGGCTGCGACGTCTGTATCCGCTCGGTCCATGTGATCTCGCAGGGCCGCGTGCTCAATCTCGATCCGAGTGCGGCCTCGCGCCTGAGCAGCCTGTTCATGACTGTCTTCTTCACCGGCGCCGCACTCGGCTCGTGGCTCGGCGGCATCGCCGCGCGCGATTTCGGCTGGCCGGGGATTTTCCTGTTTCCGCTCGTCTGCGCCTGCACCGGCCTGGTGGTGCTGCGCCTGGGCCGCGGTGAGGTGAGGTTTGGCCCGGCCTGAGATCCAGCGCCGGATCTTTCACGGGGCGCGGTGTTCGCGCGGAGTGTCGCGGATGCCTCGCCGGCAACGATGCAATGCATATTTCTTCAACGGAGGCAGATATGGAAATTTCGATGAAAGGCGGTACGCCCGCACAAGAGAAGCCCCACGGCCTTGTCAGCGAGATCTGGACGGACTGGTTGCAGGAGCAGGACCTGCAACGACTGGTGGCGCATCCGCTGCTGCTCGCGCTCGAAGGCGGCGAAGCCAGTCCGGAAATGCTGAAGACGTTTCTTGCCCAGCACAGCCACTATTCGCGTCATTTCACGCGTTACCTGTGCGCGCTGATCGGGCAGTTGAGCGACAGCGACAGCATTCGCGCGCTGCTCGAGAATCTCCAGGAAGAAATGGGCGTGGATGGCGACGGCCAGATCACCCACGCCGAGATGTTCCAGAGCACGCTGCGCGTGGTGGGCGTGGCGCCGGCTGATCACGAGCCGCTGCCGCAGACGCTGCGGCTCAAGAACACGATGATGGCCCACTGCAGGTCGAGCGACGCGCTGGCCGGCCTGGCCGCGATGTGCCTGGGCGCGGAGGCGATCGTGCCGGTGATCTACGCACCGGTGCTGGCCGCGCTGCGCCAGCTCGGCTACGGCGAGGACGCCACCGAGTTCTTCCGCCTGCATATCGAGGAAGACGAGGATCATGCACTGACCATGCTCGGGATCATGCGCGAGCTTACCAACAACGAGCCGCAGCGTCTCGAATTTGCGGTAAGCGTGGGCCGTGAGCTGATTGCACTGCGCGTCGAGATGTTCGATGCCGTCTGGCAGGCGTGCCGCCAGTACGAGACGGCCGTGCAGGAGGATGGCGCCCCAGCCTGAGCCGGGCACCGGTGACAAAGGGCCAGCGGCCGGCCGGTTCTCGCGAAGGGCCGCCCGGTGATTGGCGGATCAGGTTCAACCACGAGATTGAGATGTCAACTTTACGTGATCTACGGCATCCGGCGACTTGGCAGTCGATGCCGCAACAGCAATTGCCTCACTACGTGAACAGCGGCGCGCCAGGACAGACGCTGTCGCGCATCAGGACCTACCCGGCGCTTGTCTCGATCGGCGAAATCCGCCGCGAGGCCGCTCTCGAACGCGCCTGTCTCGGCAGTTGCGATTCGCGGCTGAGCGCCGGGCAGGCGCTGGCGGGGCAACCGAGGCGCTCCGGGGGCGCGCAGATCGTGGCCGCGGACGTGCTGCCCGCACGCAGGGCCGCCAATGACGAGGTCGGCGGCGAGGCCGCCCGTTACGACCCGGAGCGGTGCGTATGAGCGACGTCAATCTTGCCGCCGAACTGCTGTTCAACAAGCGTCACCTCGACAAGACCTGTTACGTTGGCCCGGATTTCGAGCTCGATTACGCCGGGCTCGACCGCGCCGTGCGGCGTCATGCGGCTTGGATGATGGGGCAGGAGGTCGGGGCTGACGAGCGGATCGTGATCGCGCTCGACGACGGGCCTGACCTGGCCGTGATCTTCTTCGCGACGCTGGCGATCGGCGCGCTGCCGGTGGTCGTCAGCTCGAAGCTGGACGTCGCGCCGCTGCGCCACATCCTCGCCGATTGCGAGCCGCGGATGGTGTATGGCAAGGTGGCCCGGGGCGAGACGATCCGTGCCGCGATCGATGGGGGAGCCGTGCACCCGCAGGCGTTTCTGATCGAGGCGGGCTGGTTCGGCACGCTGCTGGCGTGCGGCGCCCGGCCGGCCGGAGCAGGCGAGGGCGCGCGCGAATGGGATGCCGTGGTCGCTCGGCCGCGCCAGGCCCCGGCGCTGCTGCAGTACACGTCGGGCACCACTGGCCTGGCCAAGGGCGTGATCCATAGCGCCGGATCGGTGCTGGCCTGTTGCGAGGCCGTGACGCGGCAACTGCGGCTGACGGCTGACGACACGCTGTATTCGGTGCCGAAATCGTTCTTCGGCTTCGGCATGGGCAACAGCCTGTTTTTCCCGCTCTATCTCGGCGCCAGCGCGGTGCTCGATGCGGTCTGGCCGAATGCCGGGCGGGTCGCCGCGAACCTGCGGCGCTTCCGTCCCACTGTGCTGTTTGCGGTGCCGACCCTGTACCGGATGCTGCTCGACGACGGCCTCGAGCCGGCCGACTGCTCGCTGCGGCTCGCATTGTCGGCCGGCGCGCCGCTGGCTGGACATACGGGGGCGCGCTGGCAACGGCGCTTCGGCTTCGACCTGCACGATGGCATCGGTGCGACCGAGCTCTGTCATGTGTTCGCGACCAGCTATCCCGATGCGCTGCGTGCGGGCAGCCTCGGCCGCATCCTGGCGGGCTGCGAGGTGCGCATCGTCGACGAGGCCGGCGACGAGGCAAGGCCCGGCGAGACCGGCGTGCTGCTCGTGAAATCGCCGGCGGTGGCGCCCGGATACTGGCGGCGCCCGCAAGACGACGCGGCGCGTTTCGCCCACGGCTGGTATCGCACCGGCGACCTGTTCAGCCGCGACGCGGACGGTTTTCTCTACTTCCACGGCCGCGACGACGATCGTTTCAAGGTGTTCGGGCGCTGGGTCGTGCCGACCGAGATCGAGGTGCTGATCGCTGACCACGCCCCCGAGCTCGGCGACTGTTTCGTGGTGCCGGGCCGCGAGGAAAACGGCGAGGACCGTCCGGTGCTTTGCCTGCGCGGCTCGCACGCAATTCGCGACGAGGACGCGGCGATCGAGGCGCTCGCGATGCTGCGGCAGCTCGAGAGCTACAAGCGCCCGGTCAGGCTGCTGCTGATCGACGAACTGCCGCTGACGGCCAACGGCAAGCCGAATCGCCGCGCGCTCGCACAACTGGCGAGCCGTGCATTGCAGGGAGATACCGGAATCAATCTTGTAGGGAAACAAACATGTTGAGCGTGACGGCGATCGATTCGAGGCCGGCGAGTGGGAGAGCGCGACGTTCGTGCGCCACAACTCGACGGTCGGCCTGCCGCGCCGCGCGCGGGGCAGGAATCGTTCCGCGTGCCGCATTTCGACGGCATGCATCCGATGAGCGACAACGACGATTCTTTTACCTGCAACGTCGTGCAATCGTGCAGTTCCATCCGGAATCGGTGTTGACCGAGCATGGCTTCATGCTTGCCGGCCAATTACCCGCATGTCGCCGAGCAGTACGCGGCGGCCGCGCCCGCCTGATTCCGCTTCCGCTACCCGACAGGAGAACCCCACGCATGAGCGCGGCAAGTTTCGAAAAGGATTACCTGATCCGCTTTTCCCACTGCGACCCGGCCGGCATCGTCTATTTCCCGCAGTATCTGGTGCTGACCAACTGGCTGCTCGAGGATTTTTTCAACGAGGGCCTGCAGGTCGATTTCGCCGGGCTGATCCGGCGCCGGCTCGGCATTCCGATCGTCAAGCTGCAGACCGAGTTCATCCGCGCCTCGCGCCAGGGCGAGCTGCTGAAGCTGCGGCTCGACGTGACGCGGCTCGGCGAGCGTTCGCTGACGGCGATGTTCACCGGCAGCGTCGATGACGAGATCCGCCTGCGCAGCGAGCAGGTGTTCGTGATGATTTCGCTCGACAAGGTAGCGTCGATGCCGTTTCCCGGCGATATCCGCAAGGCGCTGCAACGCTTCGCGCCGACGAC
>NZ_BAAILN010000092.1:239202-247330 GCF_054589155.1 Burkholderia sp. 3C | reverse complement strand
CCCCCCCCCCGCGGCCGGCTCGTGTTTACCTCGGGCCAGCTTGGCTGGGACGGCCAGGAGAAGATCCACAGCGAGCGTTATGCCGACCAGGCGATCCAGGCGCTGAAGAACATCGTGACGGTGTTGGCGCAGGCCGGCGCCGGGCCGGAGCACATCGTGCGTCTGACCTGGTATGTGACTGATCGCGACGCCTACCTCGCCGACGCGAAGGAGGTCGGGCGCGCCTATCGCGAGCTGATCGGGCATTTCCCGCCGATGAGCGCGTTCCAGGTCGCGGCGCTGATGGTGGAGAGGGCGAAGGTGGAGATCGAAGCCACCGCGGTGATTCCGGACTGAGCGCATCCGGTCGCGGTGTGAGGGCGCCCCGATAGCAGTTCGATCAGGGGCGGCGTCGCCCGCGATTCGGCATGAAGCGGTCAACTGCTTTTGCAGGCAGATGAAACGATCCCGAAGCCGCGCACAGGCTGCGATCAGCCGTCCGATGGCACGAACGTCTCGCCCCGAAACACCCGCACCGGGTTGCCGCGCGCCACCGCGCCATGTTGTCGATGCCGCTCGCGGCGTTCGCGCAACGCCTGCTGTTCGGCTTCCTGCTGCAAGCGCCAGCCGAGCAGTTGCAACGCGAGCCGCCGGTTCGCGTGCTGGCTGCGCTCGCTTTCCACGCGCACGGCAATCCCGCTGGCCAGATGCGTGGCGCGGATCGCCGACGCCGTCTTGTTGACGTGTTGCCCGCCGGGGCCGCGCGCACGCATCGCCTCGAAGCGCACCTCGCCGTCGGGCGGTGGTGGCGCGACGGCGCAGCGCGCCACGCCGATGAACCAGTTGCGGCGCGGGTGCCGTGCGCGAAACGGGCTCGCGCAGATCCATTGCAACGTGCCGGTCCAGCGCGCGGCGAGCGCGTCGGCGGCCGCATCGCGGTGCGGCCCACCGTCCGGTTCGCCCAGCTCGACCAGCACCGAGCGGAACGTGCCGAGGCGTTCGCCCGGCACGTCCTCCAGCACGGTCAACGTCACATGCGCGGCGTCGGCCTCGCTTTGCAATTGCCGCAACGCATGCGCCACCGCCAACTGGCATTCGAGCGGGCCGTGCGCGGCTGTCAGATGAAGCAGCATCAACAACCTTCCCCGGCGGTCTTGTAGGTCAGCACCGGCGCAAGCCGCGCCAGACGGCGCACCAGGCCGGCCGCTTCGAGCGCGTCCACCACGCTGTCGATCGGCTTGTAGGCCTGCGGCGCCTCCTCGTACAGCAGCTCGCGGTTCTCGCAGATCACCTGGCTGCCGAGGCGTGTGCGCGTCAGTTGCGACGGCGAAAAGCGCGCTTCGAGCCGGCCCCGGCAGTCGCCGCGCGCCCACTTGCGGCCCGCGCCGTGCGCGAGCGAATCGAGATGCCCGATGTCGCCGCACGGCAGCGGCTGCACGAGGTAGCTGTAGTCGCCGCGCGAGCCGGGGATCACGACCGGCCCCGCGTCGGCCGGCGTCGCGCCCTTGCGGTGCAGCCAGCCCGGCGTGCCGCCGATCGCGACGCGGCTCAGGAAGTTGTGGTGCATGTCGAGCAGCGGCGTGCCTTCGCTGCGCCAGCGCGCCAGCATGCGCTGTGCGATCAGCTCGCGATTGATGCGCGCGTAATGCAGCGCCGCGTCGTGTCGTTCCAGATACGCGGCGCAATCGGCGCTGGCGTCGTCGAGCCCGCGGTGGCCGTGCGTGTGCGTGTGGCGTTCGAGGATCGCCTGGCCGAAGCCGCGCGAGCCGCTGTGCACGAGCAGCAGCATGCGTTCCGGCGCGATGCCGAGCGCGCGCAGGGCGGCTTCATCGTGGATGCCGTCGAGTTTTTGCAGTTCCGCGAAATGATTGCCGCTGCCGATCGTGCCGAGCGAGGCCGCGAAGCCGTGATCGGCGAGGCCGGCCGCCGCGAGCCGCGGCTGCCAGCTCGCGTCGAGCCGGCCGTCGATCGAACCGAGCTGGTTCGCGAGCTTCGTCACGCTGCTGCGCCGCGCGTCGAGCGCGGTTTGCCACAGCGCCATGCCGCAGCCGATGTCGCCGCCGATCAGCGCCGGATACAGCCGGCCCGTCGAGAAGAATGCCGCGCCGACCGGATAGCCGCGCCCGGGATGCAGATCGGGCATGCCGGCGACGCGCTGCATGCCCGGCAGCGTAGCCGTGTGTTGCAGTTGGCGGATCGCTTCGCCTTCGATCCAGGTTGCCGGGGACGCGCACAACGTGACGCCGTCCGCTAGCTTTTGCAGGGGAGTGCCCATGAGTGATTCCGTTCGAAAAGAAAGAGAACGGCGGGCCATGGACCGGGCGACGCGCACGCAGGCGCGGCTCGATTCGAGAGGGGGGATATCGGCGCGGCGCGCCGTGCACGGCCTATCGCGGCGGCCCGAAGGTTCGGAACGTCAGGATGGCGAACGGCACGGCGGGAAGCGAGGGCGGCCTGGCGCTGGCCGACATGTCATGTCGGCGGAGCGGCAAGGCGGCTTGACGCGATCGACCCGGTTACGACCCGCAACGGGAGGAGAGCTGGCGTGACGTCATGGTGCGGTTCTCCTTGGCAGGTCGGGGTGATCGGAAGGGCTTGAATCTAGCACGCGCGCTTTTCGGCCGGCAAGCGCCGCGCGCCGCAGCGTGGCGCGCACGCATCGCCGCGCACTTCACTCACTTCAGATACGAGCGAATCACCTGCATGACGACCTCGGCTTCCTCGCGGCGGTGTTCCTCGTCGGTTTCCTTGACGACGTGCTCGCGCATATGGCCCTCGATGACCGAGGACATCAGCCCGTTCGCCGCGCCGCGGATCGCCGCGATCTGCTGGAGGATCGCCACGCAATCGCCGTCCTGATCGAGCTGGGTTTCGAGCGCGCGCAGTTGCCCCTGCATCCGTCGGACCCGGGCCAGCAACTTCGGTTTGTCGTGAATCGTATGCATGTCGGAGGGTGTTTTTATACTGGGGGGGAGTATACTGCGCTCCGTTCTCCAGTCTCTTGGAACGTGGAAATGACTGAATTCTCGACCCTGCTGCAACAGGGCAATGCCTGGTTGTTCGTGCCCAGCGCGATCCTGTTGGGTGCGCTGCACGGGCTCGAACCCGGCCATTCTAAAACGATGATGGCGGCGTTCATCGTCGCGATTCGCGGCACGGTCGGGCAGGCGGTGCTGCTGGGGTTGTCGGCGACGCTCTCGCACACGGCGGTGGTGTGGGCCGTGGCGATGACGGGCCTCTATTTCGGCCGCAACTGGAGCGCCGAAGCGACCGAGCCGTATTTCCAGATCGCCTCGGCCGTGATGATCATCGCGATCGCGGCGTGGATGCTGTGGCGCACCTGGCGCGAGCAGCGCGCCGCGCATGCGCATCATCACGAGCACGGCCACGACCACGCGCACGGCCACGGCCATCACCACGACGAGGCGCGGCTCATCGACACCGGCCACGGCGTGGTGCGGCTCGAGATCTTCGAGGATGGCGTGCCGCCGCGCTTCCGGCTGCGCAATGCCGGCCGGGGCGGGCAGGTATGGCCTGCGAGCCAGGTGGCCGTGGAAATCGCGCGACCCGACGGCAGCAGCCAGACGTTCCGCTTCGTGCAGCGCGACGGCTTTCTCGAATCGTCCGACGCGATTCCCGAGCCGCATGCGTTCACGGCGCGGCTATGGCTCGGCCATGGCAACCACAGCCACAGCTACGAGGTGGTCTACGGCGAAGATCACGCGGCCGCCGCTGGGCTCGACGTGCAGGCCGACGGCTATCAGGACGCCCACGAGCGCGCTCACGCCAACGATATCCAGCGCCGCTTCGCGGGCGGCGGCGTCACGACCGGGCAGATCGTCATGTTCGGCCTGACGGGCGGGCTGGTGCCGTGCCCGGCGTCGATCACGGTGCTGTTGCTGTGCCTGCAACTGAAGCAGTTCACGCTGGGCGCGGCGCTGGTGCTGTGCTTCAGCATCGGGTTGGCCGCGACGATGGTGGCTTCGGGCACGCTGGCCGCGTTGAGCGTCAAGCATGTGTCGAAGCGCTGGAGCGGCTTCGGCGGCTTCGCGCGCAAGGCGCCGTATTTTTCGGGCGGGCTGATCGTGCTGGTGGGCCTGTATCTCGGCTATCAGGGCGTTGCGGCGCTGGCCTGAACGCAGTTCGACGTTTTCCGGAAAAGATCTCATGGCAGTCAAATCACCGTGCGTCGAGCTGTGCGCGTTCGACGGCAAGACGGGCTTGTGCACCGGGTGCTTTCGCACTCGCGAGGAGGCGCGGGCCTGGAAGGGCATGACCGATCATCGTCGCCATCAGATCCTCAACGAGCGCAAGCGTCGGGAGGCGAAGGTGGGGCGCCACGCGCCTGTGGCGAAGGACGGGGATTGAGTGGCGTGGTCGGTTGCGTCGCCGGATGAAGCGGCGGTTGTGTCGCGGGCCGAATCGACGGCTGCATCACCGCTCGAATCGCCGACCGAATCACCGACCGAATCGCAGGCCGAATCGCAGGCCAAGTCATCGCCCAAATCGCCGGCTCCCCGCCGAATTCATGTCACACTCGCGCGCATGACTTCCCGCCCGCCGATTCCCACCCAATCTGCCGATTCACCGGCTCCGTCCGGCTTCCCCGATGCCGACGAGCTGGCCATGCTGCGTGCGTGGTACGAGGGCATGTCGGTGCGCGCGGCGGCCGAGCGTTATCTCGGCGACCGGCTCGGCCAGGGCCGCTCCGCACGCGGCGTGCTCGGCGCGATCCGCCGCCGTCTGGTGGCGGCCGCCACGCGTGCCGGGCGGCGCGATCTGGCCGAGCTGCTCGCGCATGCGCCGGCCGAGCGCACGCAACATGCGCGCGCGGTGGCCGAGGCGATCGGGCAACTGCGTCACGCCCGCCTGCCCGAGCCGCACGTCGGCGACGACGTTGACCTTTGGCTGCCCGCGCGCGCCGTGGCGGCGCTGCGCGCGCACGGCATCACCACGCTGGCCGACCTGACGGTGCGCATTCCGCGCCGCCGCCAATGGTGGAAGGCGATCGACGGGCTCGGCCCGGCCAGCGCGCGCCATATCGAGGCGTTCTTCCGCGCGCATCCGGCGCTGACCGAACGCGCCCGCGCGCTGGTGGCCTCGGCCGCGCCGGCCGCGATCGTGCCGTGGGAGCAACTGCGCCTGCCGCACGAGGTGGACGGCACGGCCGGCACGTTCCGCGCGCCGCGCGCAACCTGCACGCTCGACGCCGACAACGATTACACCGCCGTGCAGGCCTGGCTCTCGCTGCACGAGTCGGAGGCCACGCGCCGCACCTATCGCAAGGAGGCCGAACGATTGATCCTGTGGGCGATCGTCGAGCGCGGCCGCGCGCTGTCGTCGCTGACGACCGAAGACGCGCTCGCCTACCGCGCGTTCCTGCGCCGCCCCGAGCCGGCCGAACGCTGGACCGGCCCGATTCGCCCGCGCCGCGCCGCCGACTGGCGGCCGTTCACGGGCGCGTTGTCGGCGCGCTCGGCCGCGCATGCGCTGTCGGTGCTCGGCGCGCTGTTTCGCTGGCTCGTCGAGCAGCGCTACCTGCTTGCGAATCCGTTCTCGGGCGTGAAGGTGCGCGGCGGGGCACGCTCGGCCGCGCTCGACTCGTCGCGCGTGTTCAGCGACGGCGAATGGCAGATCGTGCGCGTGATCGCCGACGGCCTCGAATGGTCGGGCGGCTGGGAGCCGGCCGCCGCGCAGCGGCTGCGCTTCCTGCTCGATTTCTCGTATGCCACGGGCCTGCGCGCGAGCGAACTGGTGGGCCTGACGCTCGGCGCGATCCGCAGTGACGCGCGCGACGACCGCTGGATCCACCTCGTCGGCAAGGGCGGCAAGGCCGCGCGCGTGGCGCTGCCGCCGCTGGCCTGGCAGGCGCTGACGCGCTACGCGTGCGAGCGCGGCCTGTCGATGGTCGCGACGCAATGGCGGCCCGACACGCCCGTGATCGGCGCCCTGGCCGGCGACGTGCAGGCCGGCATCAGCGGCGTGCGGCTCTGGAAGGTGCTCAAGCGCTTCTTCATGCAGGTGTCCGAACAGTTCGCCACCGATCATCCGCCGCTCGCCGACAAGCTGCGCCGCGCAAGCCCCCATTGGATGCGCCACACGCACGCCACCCACGCGCTCGCGCGCGGCGCGGAGCTGACCACGGTGCGCGACAATCTGCGCCACGCATCGATCTCGACCACCTCCATCTATCTGCATGGCGACGAGGTCAAGCGCGCCAAGCAGATGGCCGACGCGTTCGGCGCGAAATCGTGAGCGCGGCGTAAGTTTGTCAACGTGCGCGTCTCCGGCAGGCGCACCGTCGCAAATTGATACGTGTTTAGCTGACAATCCGCGTTGTTTCGGCTTCTTCGTTGTACCGCGCACGCGTAAAATGCGTCGCGATTCCCGCCGTCTCGCAAAGCGCCGATGACGCATGCTGGTGTCGCGCGTGCCGCATCGGCTCGCGCGTTGCCACCGACACCCGCTATCACCACGATGACATCGACAACACGTTTCTTCCTGCGCACGGCAGCGCTGGCCTGCGTGCTGGCGAGCGCCGCGCCCGCCGTTCATGCCGCTTCGCCCGCAGCGTCACCGGCCGCCGCGCCCACCATCGTCGTCGACACCGGCCACACGCCCCTGCATCCGGGCGCGACCGGCGCCAGCGGCCGCGTCGAATACCGCTACAACCTCGACCTGTCGGCGGCGGTCGCGGCCGACCTGGCCGCGCAGGGCGATCGCGTGTTCCGCACCTCGGCCGACGGCCGCGAGATCGCGCTGGCCGCGCGCGCCACGCAGCACCCCGACGCGAACCTGTTCATATCGATCCATCACGATTCGATCCAGCAGCAATATCTCGATGCGGGCCGCCAGCGCAATTTCCACGGCTACGCGATCTTCGTGTCCGAGCGCAATCCGCATTACGCGCAGAGCCTGCGCTGCGCGAAGGCGGTGGGCGAGCGGATGCTGGCGGCCGGCGAGACGCCGTCGCTCTATCACGCGGAACCGATCCACGGCGAGAACCGCCCGCTGCTCGATCGCCGGCTCGGCATCCACCGCTTCGACGACCTGATGGTGCTGCATACCGCGCCCATGCCGGCGCTGCTGATCGAGGCCGGCGTGATCGTCAATCCCGACGAGGAGCGGCGGCTTGCGCAACCGGAAACGATTCGTCGCATCGGTGGCGCCATCGCGGCCGGCATCGAAGCCTGCACGCAGGCCGGCGGCGCTTGAGCGTGACGCGGGCCACCGATTTTCACGAGCGCGCGCACCCGATTCGCTTACTATCTGAAGCTTGCGGCGACGGACCCTGTCGCCGCCTTTCCCTGACCGACCTCTCGCCATGCAACGACCGGAGCCGCGCCTGACCGAACCGCTCGCCGCGCTCGACGAATCGATCGACGACCCGATCGACGATTCGCCGCGCCACGCCGACGCGACGCGCATCGAACGCGCGATTTCGCAGGCCGCCCAGCCCGTGTGCCTGTGTGCGTCCGACGGCACGCTGACCTGGTCCAACGCCGCGTTCGAGCGCTTGACCGGCCGCCGCGCCGGCGTGCCCGGCACCGCGTTGCGCCTGCAATCGATGCTGGCCGCGCCCGGCGACGCATGGTCCGCGCCCAGCATGGACGCGCTCGCGCGCGGCAGCGAGATCTGGCTGCTGCAGCGCCCGACCGGCGACGGCCTGCCGGTGCGCCTCGTGCTGTCGCCGCTCTACGCGGCCGAAGCGGGCAACGCGCGGCATGCGGCCCGGCGCGGCGCGGCGGCGCAACTGGCCGGCGGCATCGACCTGTCCGGCGCGGATGGCGCGCCTCGGGCCGAGGCGAACGGCGCGAACGCCATCGGGACCGACGCCTGGGTGGTGTTCATCAGCCGTGCCAACAACGAACCGCCGTCGGGCGGCGAGCTTTGGTACGCCGCCAACTACGACGACACCACGCGCCTGCCGAACCGCAAGCTGTTCGCCGAACGGCTCGACCTGCGGATCGCCCGGGCGCGCGCCACCGACGGCTGCTTCAGCATCGTGCTGCTCGAAATCGGCGGCCTCAACACCATTCGCAACGCGCTCGGGCTGCCCGGCGTGGAGCTGGCCGTGCGCGTGACCGGCGAGCGGCTGCGCACCAAGGTGCCGCATCTGTACGGCGTGGCCAGCATGGGCGACGGCAAG